>JBFMEJ010000020.1:0-11451 GCA_040753275.1 Bacillota bacterium | reverse complement strand
CATTTACGGCTGGCGCGGGGCTAATATCCGCAATATCCTGGAATTCGAGAAAGACTACCCGGAAGCGCGGGTCATCAAGCTGGAGCAAAATTACCGCTCCACCCAGACGATTCTGGACGCCGCCAACCAGATCATCCGTCATAACCGCGCCCGCAAGGAAAAGAGCCTGTGGACGGCCGCCGGCAAGGGGGCGCCGGTGGTGATTTACCTGGGGGACAACGAGCATCTGGAAGCGGAATTTGTGGCCGACCGGATTGCCCGGCTGCGCCGGGAGGAGGGCTTTAAATACAGGGACTTTGCCGTTCTTTACCGCACCCACGCCATGTCCCGGGTGGTGGAGGAAATTTTTTTGCACCGGGGAATTCCCTACACCATGGTCGGCGGCCTGAAGTTCTACGAGCGCAAAGAAATTAAGGATTTACTGGCCTACCTGCGCCTTTTGGCCAACCCGGCAGACGCCTTGAGCCTGGCCCGGATCATCAATGTGCCGCGCAGGGGAATCGGCGAGGCTTCTTTTCATAAGATCACCGCCTTTGCCGCTGCGGAAAGCATCCCGGTCCGGCAGGCCCTGGCCCAGGCCGAAAAGATCCCCGGTTTAGCGGCGAAGGCCAAAAAAGCCTGCGTTGAACTGGCCGGGATCTTTGACCGGCTGGAAGCGAATCTGGAGCACTTCAGCATTACGGAAATTGCCAACCAGGTTTTAGAGCAAACCGGCTACTGGCGGGAACTGGTTTTGGAAAATACGGTGGAATCCCGGACCCGGCAGGAAAACTTAAAAGAATTTTTATCGGTTACCCAGGAATTTGACCGGCAGGACGAGGAACGGACGCTCGGCGCCTTTCTGGCGAAAATGGCCCTTTATTCGGATGTGGACCGGTACGACCACAAGGCCGACCAGGTTGTTTTAATGACTCTGCATAGCGCCAAGGGCCTGGAGTTCCCGGTGGTGTTTTTGATCGGGATGGAAGAAGGGGTATTTCCCCATTCCCGCTCGCTTTTTGACCAGGGCGAATTGGAAGAGGAACGCCGCCTCTGTTACGTCGGCATCACAAGGGCCAAGCAGCGCCTTTACCTTACCCGCTGCTGGCAGCGGACCCTTTACGGCGCCACCCGGATGAACGAACCTTCGCGCTTTTTAGAGGAGATTCCGGACGAGCTTTTAATGGAGGACGATCCGATTGATCGACCCTGTCCGGAGACGAAGGCGTCCGGAAAGAAAAAAAGCGTAAAGGGTCAAATGGCTCCCCTGGCAAAAAGGCTTCCGGCGGCAAAGGAGACCAAAGGTGATTTGCCGGCAGAAACGGCCGGCGGGGACGGCCGGTCGGCTGCACCTGTCTCCCGGGCTTTTGCCTACCGTCCCGGCGACCGCGTCCGGCACAACAGGTGGGGCGCGGGCACGGTAGTGGCCGTGCGGGGGGAAGGGGAAGCGGCCGAAATAAAAGTAGCCTTTCCCGAACGGGGCGTGAAAACTTTGCTGGCCCGGTACGCACCCTTGCAGAGGGAGTGAAAGTTAGTTCCCGGGGAATACTATCATAATAGAGTTAATTTTTAAGGAGTAGCGATGACCGCTTACTTAACGGCCGTGACCGTGCTGACGGCCATTATTCATTTGATTAACACTTTGATTTATGCGGTGCGTCTGGCCGGGGTAAGAACGCAGCGGCTGGCCATGGCAATATCTTTATTTAACGTAATTTTTTTAATTGCCAGCACGGCCAATCTGATTCAGGCGCCGCTGATGTCCGCCATTGTGGAAAACGCCATCAATACCGGGTTAAAATATAGCGGGAGCGGGGATTTGCTGGCCAACCCCTTTTACCAGGCCCAACTGGCGGTGCTGGACAGGCAAATCCGGCTGGTTATCCTGGCTTCTACGGGCGGGACCATCCTGGGCGGGTTGTTAATTCCCACCACGGTAAAGATCTTCGTGCGGGGAATAATGTTGTTAGAGGATACCGGCTCGGTGCCGCGGATTTTGCTCAAAATGCTGCTGGCGCCGCGTTCTCTTTTTCTTCTGGCCAAGGCAGTTCAGCTTCCCCAGCCGGGCCGCTTCCGGGACAGTCTGCGCGAACCGCTACGCATCCCTGTCCATTTTTTAGTGGCCAATATTTTGATCACGGGCATCTGGACGACCGGTGTCCTCTCCGCCTTGTATGCCGGGGCCTTAAACCCGCAGTTTCGCTCTACGGCTGCCTTTACTTCCGGTATTGTCAACGGTGTGGCGACCGTCCTGGCCGCAACGGTGGTGGACCCGGCGGCGGCCATGATCACCGACCAGGCCCTGCGGGGGGTGCGCGAGGAAAAGGATGTCCGGCAAATGGCCATCTACCTGGCCCTAACCCGGTTGCTCGGCACCCTGCTGGCCCAGGCCATCTTTATCCCGGGGGCGTGGGTCATCGTGTATGTAGTGAGGTTGATTACTTAAAGAGAGGTGGTGAGGGTTGATGGCAAATCCTCTGGAACAGGCCCGGGAAAGGGCGGAAAGGCTCCGGCGGGAAATTGCGGATCACGACTATCGCTACTACGTGCTCGATTCCCCGATAATTACGGATGCCCAGTACGATCAACTGGTGCGCGAGCTGTTGGCCATTGAAAAGCAGTACCCGGAACTGGTGACGCCGGACTCGCCTACTCAACGCGTAGGGGGCAAGCCGCGGGAAGGTTTTGTTACGGTAGCTCACCGGACGCCCATGCTCAGCCTGGCCAACGCCTTTGGCGAAGAGGAGCTGCGCGATTTTGACCGGCGCGTGCGCGCAGCTTTGCCCGGAGAAAAGGTGGAGTACGTTGTCGAATTGAAGATTGACGGTCTGGCCGTTTCCCTCTGGTACGAAAATGGGCTGTTTGTCCGCGGGGCGACCAGGGGGGACGGCGAGACGGGGGAGGACATTACCCCCAACCTGAAAACCATTCCAGCCATCCCTCTCCGCCTCCGGGAAAACGTTCCGGCCCTGGAGGTGCGGGGAGAGGTCTACATGACCAAGGAGGCCTTTTTAAAGCTGAACGAGGCCCGCGTGGAAGCAGGAGAGCCCCTTTTTGCCAACCCGCGCAACGCCGCCGCCGGTTCGCTCCGCCAGCTGGACCCGGCGGTTACGGCGGCCCGGAAGTTAAGCATTTTCGTTTACGGCCTGGGCTTTTGGGAAGGAAAAGATTTAAGCGAACACGCGGCCAGCCTGCAGTGGCTGGGGGAGTTAGGGCTGCCCGTCAACCGCCACTTCCGGGTGTTTGGGGACATGGCGGAAGTGATCGCTTACTGTACCCGGTGGCAGCAGGAGAGGTTTGACCTGCCCTATGCCACCGACGGCATGGTGATTAAGGTGAATTCACTGGACCAGCAGGCCCGCCTGGGGGCGACCATGAAAAGCCCGCGCTGGGCGGTTGCCTATAAATTTCCGGCAGAAGAAGCAAAGACGATAGTCAAAGACATTATTTTGCGCGTGGGCCGGACCGGGGTGCTGACGCCGACGGCCGTTCTGGAGCCCGTGCGACTGGCCGGAACTACGGTAACCAAAGCCACGCTACACAACGAGGATATGATCAAAGAAAAGGACGTCCGGATCGGGGATACCGTCCTGGTTCACAAGGCCGGTGATATTATCCCGGAGGTAATCTCGGTAGTTAAAGAGGCGCGCACGGGCCGGGAAAAGGTTTTTGTCTGGCCGGAGCGCTGCCCGGAGTGCGGTTCGCGGGTTGTGCGACCAGCCGGGGAGGCGGCGGTGCGCTGCCCCAACGTGGCCTGTCCGGCCAGATTGCGGGAGGGCTTAATCCATTTTGTTTCCCGGACCGCCATGGACATCATGGGCCTGGGCCCGGCCATCCTGGGGCAGTTGCTGGACAGAGGCCTGGTCCGCGATCCCGCCGACTTGTATCAACTGCGCTACGAAGATCTGGTCAACCTGGAGCGCATGGGCCCCAAATCCAGCCAAAACCTCTTAGACGCCATCGCCGCAAGTAAAACGAACCCCTTCCACCGCCTGCTCTTTGCCCTGGGCATCCGGCACGTGGGTGAACGGGCAGCAAAAATTTTAGCGGAACGCTTTGGGTCCATGGAAAGGCTTTCCCGGGCCAGTTCCGAAGAACTGGTAGCGATTCCGGAAATTGGGCCGAAAATCGCGGAGAGCGTGGTCGAATTCTTTGCCACGGAGAAAAACCTGGACCTCATCCAGAAACTGGCTGCCGCCGGGGTGAACATGCAGGAGGAAAAAGCGTCGGCCCAGGCAAAACAGTTGGCGGGGAAGATCTTTGTGCTTACCGGGGCGCTTTCAAGGTACACCCGCCAGCAGGCCCAGGAACTGATCGAAAACCTGGGCGGGCGGGTTGCTTCCAATGTCAGCAAAAAAACCGATTACGTGGTGGTCGGGGAAGGCCCGGGAAGCAAGTACGATAAGGCCTTGGCCTTGGGCGTGCCTATTTTACGGGAAGAAGATTTTGTCGAACTGATCAAGCCTTTTCAATAATTTTTCATTTGGTTATGACAAGAAAATACTTGGGACAGGGAAGTGGTTTTGTGTTGTGTAAGGATAGCGAGGCGTAGTATGATAAAATTGAAAGGAGGTTAAATAGGCAATGGAATTAGATAAAAAAGAATTCACTTTAAAAGGAAAAGCGATTTACAAAAAGATAGAGCCAAAATTAAAAGACGCCCGAGGAAAAATTGTTGCTATTGATGTTGAATCAGGCAATTATGTTCTTGGTGATGACGAATTGGAGGCAGCACTGAAGGCCAGAGAGAGGTTTCCGGGTAAAGTTTTTGCTTTTTTTCGAGTCGGGTATCCGTCAGTGCATAAATTCAGGGAGGTCTTCAAGTGCTGAAAGGGTTTGTAAATTCTTTCGGAGAACCGGTTATTGAAATAATTGTCTTATCTTCTGATGAGCAGGCAAATCCCATTGAGGGGATCATAGATACCGGCTTTAATGGTTATATCAGTTTACCTCAGGAGATTATTAGAGGTTTATCATGGATTTTTGTGGGTACAGAGGAATATGAACTGGCCAATGGGGAAATAGTGGAAGAAGAAATCTATTTGGGAAAGGTGGTATTCGATCACGAGCCAAAATATGTTATTGGCTTAAGTAACAGATCTACGGATTTGTTGATCGGAACAAAGCTTCTTAAGAATAAAATACTGACGATAGACTTTAAAAATAATGAAGTAACCGTAGAAAAATAAAGATTTAAATCAGGAAGGTGCGGAACTTATGTTAACAATGAAAGAAGTCGAGCATGTTGCTTTGCTGGCCCGCCTGGAATTAACCCCGGAAGAGAAGAAAATATACGCGCGGCAACTGGGCGACATTCTGGAGTATGCCCAGAAGTTAAATAAACTGGATACCCGCGAGGTGCCCCCGACGGCCCACGTGCTGCCGCTGCAAAACGTCTTCCGCGAGGATCAGACCGGGGAGCACCTGCCGCCGGAAAAGGTGCTGGCCAACGCCCCCGACCGGGAAGGCCAGTTTTTTAAAGTGCCCAGAATTGTTTAGAGCATTCCTAATTCCTATTTGCTGGGGAGTTCCCCCATGAGAACGTTCTTTTAATGATGAAAATGAGGGCTGGAATTTGTCCGGGCGAGCGCCATATGCGCAGGGTCGGAAACCAGATTTAAGCCGCAGCCGCGGCGAGCGAACCGGTAGCGCGAAACGCGCAGATACCACTATGCAAAAGTGCTAACAGTAATCGCTGGTTAGACCGGCATAGCTGAAAAACTAACGTCCGCGCGCATTTTGCAGCACTACAGGTTCGCTCCGCGGCAAGCTGATGTCTGGTCGACCCGGAGCTCTTAAGCGAGCCGGACAATTCCAGCCCGATGGTAAGGAATGGTAGAACGCTATTTTCTAGGGAGGTACCGTCTTGGAGTTATATTACCTTACGGCTCATGAATTACACGACTTGCTCGTTGACAGGCAAATTACCGCCGAAGAATTATGCCGGGCTTTTTTTGAGCGCATTGACGCCGTCGAGGATAAATTAAAGGCCTATGTGACCATTACCAGGGAAAATGCCCTGGCCCGGGCAAAGGAAATTGACCGGCAAATCGCCGCCGGCGAACAGATCGCGCCGCTGGCCGGCATCCCCGTTGCCGTTAAGGATAACCTTTGCACGGAGGGAGTGCGGACAACCTGTTCCTCCAAAATTCTTTACAATTTTGTACCCCCCTACAGCGCAACCGTAATTACCAGATTGAATCAGGCGGGGGCAGTAATTCTAGGCAAAACCAATCTGGATGAATTTGCCATGGGTTCCTCCACCGAAAATTCAGGATTCTTCACCACGCATAACCCCTGGGACCTGGAGCGGGTTCCGGGCGGTTCCAGCGGCGGCTCGGCGGTGGCGGTGGCCGCCGGAGAAGCCGCGGCGGCGCTGGGTTCCGATACGGGCGGTTCCATCCGCCAGCCGGCCGCTTTTTGCGGGATAGTGGGCCTAAAGCCGACCTACGGGGCGGTTTCCCGCTTCGGGCTGGTGGCCTTTGCTTCCTCCCTGGATCAAATCGGCCCCTTAACGCGGGACGTGACCGATGCCGCCCTGGTCATGAACGTCATTGCCGGGCACGACCCCCTGGATTCTACCTCTGCCCCCGGACCGATGCCTGATTATACCGCTTATCTGCAAAGCGGGATCAAAGGCCTGAAAATAGGTGTACCGAAAGAATACATGGGCGAGGGAATTTCCCCGGCAGTCAAACAGGTCATTGCGGAGGCGCTGTCCGTCCTGGCTGATCTGGGCGCCCAAATCGAGGAAACCAGCCTGCCCCACAGCGAATACGCCCTTCCGGCGTACTATTTAATTGCCCCGGCGGAAGCCAGCTCCAACCTGGCCCGCTACGACGGCGTGCGTTACGGTTACCGGGCCGAAGGGGCTGCCGATGTGGTGGACATGTTCATGAAAACCCGCAGCCTGGGCTTCGGACCGGAGGTAAAGCGCCGGATTATGCTGGGCACCTACGCCCTGTCCGCCGGCTACTACGACGCCTACTATTTAAAAGCATTAAAGGTACGTACGCTTATCAAGCAAGACTTCGACCGGGCCTTTGCCAGATACGACGTGCTCCTTTCCCCGACCACCCCGTCGCCGGCCTTCAAGCAGGGAGAAAAGGTGGCTGATCCGCTGCAGATGTACATGTCGGATATCTGTACTCTTTCGGTAAACCTGGCCGGCCTTCCGGGCATCTCCATCCCGGCCGGTTTCGCGGACGGGTTGCCGGTCGGCATGCAGTTAATCGGCAAGCCCTTCGACGAAGGCACGCTCCTGCGCGTGGCGTATACCTTTGAACAAAACACGGATCACCACAAAGCCAGACCCAAAATATAAAACCCGGTGCCAGGAAAGGAGATTTATATGGGCTACGAAGCCGTCATCGGCCTGGAAGTACACGTGGAGCTCAAAACAAAAACCAAGATCTTCTGCCCCTCGACCACCGAATTCGGCGGCGATCCGAACACCCACACCTGCCCGGTGTGTCTGGGACTGCCCGGGGTGTTGCCGGTGCTGAATAAAAAAGTGCTGGAATACGCCATCCGGGCCGCTCTGGCCTTAAACTGCGAGATTGCCGAATTTTCCAAGTTTGACCGGAAAAATTACTATTACCCCGACATGCCCAAAAACTACCAGATTTCGCAATATGACCTTCCCCTGGCCAAAAACGGCTATCTGGACATTGAGGTGGACGGACAGACCAGGCGCATCGGAATCACCCGCCTGCACATGGAGGAAGATACGGGCAAACTCGTCCACCAGGGCACCATCACCACCACGCCTTATTCGCTGGTGGACTACAACCGGGCCGGCGTGCCCTTAATCGAGATTGTTTCCGAGCCGGACCTGCGTTCGCCGGAGGAGGCGCGGATTTACATGGAAAAACTGCGCTCCATCATCCAGTATACCGGCGTTTCCGACTGCAAAATGGAAGAAGGGTCCCTGCGCTGCGACGCCAACGTTTCGGTGCGGCCGAAGGGGGCCCCGGAATTCGGCACCAAAACCGAAATCAAGAACATGAATTCTTTCCGGGCCTTGCAGAGGGCGCTCAGTTACGAGGTGCAGCGGCAGATCGACGTGCTGGAAGAGGGCGGCCGGATCGTTCAGGAAACCCGCACCTGGGACGAGGGCAAAGGGGTGACCCTGCCCATGCGCAGCAAGGAAGAAGCGCACGATTACCGCTACTTTCCCGAGCCCGACCTGGTGCCGCTGGTGATTGACCGCCGGTGGGTGGAAGAAATCCGGGCCTCCTTGCCCGAACTTCCCGACCGGCGCCGGCAGCGCTACATGGAACAGTTCGGCCTGCCCGCTTACGACGCTTCCGTGCTGACGGCGACCATTGAGCTGGCCGAGTACTTTGAAGCCTGCACAGCCCATTACCCCGACGCCAAAACGGTGAGCAACTGGGTTATGGGCGACCTTTCCCGCCTCTTGAATGCACATAACCTGGAAATCACCCGGTGCCGGATCCGGCCGGAACAGCTGGCCCGGATGCTCAGGCTCATCGATCAGGGCACCATCAGCGGCAAAATCGCCAAGACGGTTTTTGAAGAAATGTTCGCCACGGGCAGCGATCCGGAAAGAATCGTAAAGGAAAAGGAGCTTGTGCAAATTACCGACGAAGGAGCCATTGCCGCCGTCGTGGAGGAGGTAATCGCCAACCATCCCAAGGTGGTGGAAGATTACCGGGCCGGCAAGGACAAAGCCCTGGGCTTTTTGGTCGGGCAGGTGATGAAGGCCACCAGAGGCAAAGCCAATCCGGAATTGGTCAACAGGCTTCTCAAAGAGAGACTATAAATATTTAAAGCTCAGGCAGGATTTTTAAAAAAAGTGTCGAAGGGAGTAAGTGGTAAGTTTTGTTAAATAAATCTCAAGCGTTTTTAAAAATTAGGTAGAGATGATTCCAAGGAGCTATCTCTACCCTTTACAGGTTAAGTTGTTGGTCAAGGTTTATATATAGAAAGCTCATCTAAATACTTTTGTCCGGTGCATATGCAGGCGGATACTGCATATGCACTTTTTTTAACCCAGCACACCAGCACCCATCAGGATAACGAATAAAATTGTGAAACCGAGGAGCGCAATTAAAGTAATATCTTCACTGGCCATGTTAAGAAACCTCCTTTGCAGAAAATGCAATCAGGTCAAATTTAACTCTTGCTGACGGACGGCTTCGGAGTGGCCGGGGCATGTACTTCGTCCACGACGATTTTTTGCTCTACTTCCGCCCGCATGATTTGTTCTTCGGTCACGGTAGACAGCCCCGCTTTAAAGCAGAGCGCCCACATCATGATCATTCCCAGCAGCCACCAGACGATCTGCCAGGCCCACAGGGGCGGGAAGCCCGCGAAAGAGAAGGCGTGGTTGCCGATTAAGGCCAGGGGACCGATGGCTAAGAGATACCACAATGGCACTACCACCTTAAGGGCGTTGCGCCACCTCTTTTGGGAAAGAGTGGGGGAATCAATACTATTCAGCCATTCGCGCAATTCCCTTTGCTGCTCCCTGATTTCCGGGGAATCCTTAGCCCCTAAACCACGGCAGAGGTAGGCCACCGCCAGAGCCGCAAAGATGCCCCAACCGGCGGAGTGAATCGTCAGCGGATACTGGTACACGCCGTAGGTAATGTAAACGACCACGATCCCCGCCAGCGTACCCAGCACGGCGCCTATGCCCGGGAACCGGAATCCCCAGATAACCCCCAGAAGAGGCAGCCACATGATAAAACCGAAGGCTGTGGCCAGCGCGCCCAGCATGACCAGGGCGTCTGCGGAGGTAAAGCCGACAAAGAGCGCGGCTGCCGTAATGGCTACCGCCAGCAGGCGCGAAGTCCAGATCTGTTCACCGTGACCGGCGTTCGGGCGAATATAACGGAAATAAACGTCTCTGCAGATTATCGTGGAACCGGTACCGACGTAAGGGGCGGCGGTGGAGTGCATGGCGGCGATAGCGCCGATAAAGACGATACCCAGCCAGATGCCCGGGATGAAGTGTTCCATGAGTTTAGGCACCACGTCCGAGTCTTTAACTATTTTCAGCGAATCGGTAAGAAAGATTGCGCCCAAACCCTGGAAGGCGGTAAAGAAGAACAGGGCAAACCCGACCAGCCAGGTGGAAGCGAAGGCCTGCTGCCAGGGGAAGGGCCGGGGGTTTTTGTTGGCGAAAGCCCACATGGTAAAAGCCGGCGAAGACTGGATGCCCATCAAAGAGAACAGGTACGTCAGGATCATTACTCCGGTCCAGATAGTCTTCCCGCTGGTAAACTCGATTACCGACGGGATTTCCAAATATTTTTTGTCCAGGGCGGCGATTTTGGCGCTCAAGACCGACCAGCCGCCAAAGTGGATCAGGACGAAAACACCGATTAGAATTATCCCGAAAACAAGGAATATACACTGCATTGCCCCGACCCACGTGCTGGCGCGCAAGCCTCCGGCAGCCACGTAGAAAAGCACTATTGCAGCCAGGAAAATGGCGCCCCATTTATAGGGGAATCCCGTAACCCAATGAAAAAGGGCACCGGAAGCCATAAACTGCACGGCCGAATAGAAAGTGGAGTATAAGAAAGCCGCGATTACCACCAGCCAGCGCATTCCCTCGTTGCCGAAATAGTAGGCGTACATGTCGCCAGGAGTGATAAAACCGTAGCGCTTTCCTAAAAGCCAGGTTCTTTTGGCAAAGAAGGTGCCGGTAATTGGGATGGTGAGCACGTAAAAAGACGCAAAGGCGTAGGCCAGACCGGCTTTCCAGATCAGGCCGGGATGACCGATGTACGTCCAGCCGCTGAAAGAGGCCGCCGTTGCCGCCAGCAGGTAGGCGATCATGGGGATCTGCCTGCCGGCCACGACGTAGTCACCGGTTGTTTTCGACTTGATGGCGCCTTCCAGGCCAAAGTACAGGCAATAAAGAATGTAAGCGATCAGTAAAATCCAGACCCACGTTACACCGCTCATAATAACCCTCCTTTGGTTTTGTATTTCATAAACATTAAAGTATTATCAGAACAATTCTCGACTCACTCACCCCCCTCCCTTTTTCTGAATGAATCACTATGTGCTGTTCCGTTATCACCCCCCTCTCTGTTTTAAAATAGAGGAATCCTACCCCTCCGCCGCCTTTTCCAGGGCTACCTTGACAACGTCGTAAGCCTTAGCCGCTTCTTCGATCGCTACGCCGTCTTCCAGGGTGGTGACATCTCCCAGGGTCGCTCCGTGGATAACGGCTCTTAACAGTCTGCGCATGATTTTACCGCTTCTCGTTTTGGGAACAAGGTCGACAAAGGCAATAATTGCGTCGGACGCCACGAGGGGGCCGATGGTGCTTCTTAAATGTCCTTTTAATTCTTTGCCAAGCTCTAAACTCGGGGCGAACCCCTGCTTTAAAACTGTAAACACAAAAGGTATTTCTCCTTTTACGGCATCTGTTTTGCCGATGCAGGCCGCCTCTGCAACCGCCGGGTGCTTGACCATGGCCGACTCCACTTC
>JBFMEJ010000019.1:0-11586 GCA_040753275.1 Bacillota bacterium | reverse complement strand
GAGGATGACGGTGATGGCCGAGGTCAGGGTGGTTTTGCCGTGGTCGACGTGGCCGATGGTGCCGATGTTCACGTGGGGTTTGGTGCGTTCGAACTTTGCTTTTGCCATGGGGTTGATTCTCCTTTCTTAAAAATGGGTTTTTACCTCAGAAAATAGCTTACCATCATTTCCCATCGGGCTGGAATTGTCCGGCTCGCTTAAGAGCTCCGGGCTGACGAAACATCGGCTTGGTTCAGAGCGAACCAGGCAATTGATAGGTGAGAGGCGAGAGGTTAGAGGTGAGAATTTTAAATCCCACCTCCAACTTCTCACATCTCACTTCTCAATTGCGCTGCCGGTTCGCTTGCCTCACCTGCGCCGTGTTTCGTTACCAGCCCTGCGCATATGTCGCTCGCCCGGACAAATTCCAGCCCTCATTTTCATCATTAATGACGGGAACGAATGTTCCCATGGGCAACTCCCTTAGAAATTCATTTCGATCACACGCTAGGCATTCCCCGCCAGTTCCAGGCTGCCGCCGCGCCGGGCGATGATGGCCCGGGCGATAGGCTGGGGCACCTCTTCGTAATGGCTGAACTGCATTGTGTACGTACCCCTCCCCTGGGTACGGGAGCGCAGTTCGGTGGCGTAGCCGAACATTTCGGCCAGGGGTACGTAGCCGTGAATCACGCGGCTTTCCCCCCGGGTTTCCAGATCTTCGATGCGCCCCCGGCGGGCGTTTAAGTCGCCGATGACGTCTCCCATGTATTCTTCGAATACCACTACCTCTATTTTCATCACCGGCTCTAAGAGCACCGGCCTGGCCTTCTGGGCGGCGTTTTTAAAGCCGATGGCGCCCGCAATTTTAAAGGCCACGTCGGAAGAATCCACTTCGTGGTAGGATCCGTCCACGATGTTCACGGTCACGTCCGTTACGGGGTAACCGGCCAGCACGCCGTTTTCCATCGCCTCCCGCACGCCGGACTCCACGGCGCTGACGTATTCCTTGGGAATCACGCCGCCGACAACCTTGTTAACGAAGGCAATGCCGCCGCCGCGCTCCTGCGGCTCCACTTCCAGTACAACGTGCCCGTACTGACCGCGTCCGCCCGTCTGGCGGATGTACCTGCCTTCCGCGCGCGCCGCCAGGGAAATGGTTTCCTTGTAGGCCACCTGCGGCCGGCCGATGTTGGCTTCCACTTTAAATTCCCGCAGCAGCCGGTCGACAATAATCTCCAGGTGGAGTTCGCCCATTCCGGAAATAATCGTCTGGCCGGTTTCCTGGTCCGTGTGCATTTTAAACGTCGGGTCTTCTTCGGCCAGCCTGGCCAGCGCCACGCCCATTTTGTCCTGGTCGGCCGCTGTTTTGGGCTCGATGGCCACGGAGATGACGGGCTCGGGAAACTCCATCGGCTCCAGCAGAATGGGCCGTTCTTCCGCGCAAAGGGTGTCCCCGGTCACCGTTTTTCTTAAGCCCACTACGGCGACGATGTCGCCGGCGCAGGCTTCGTTGACGTCTTCGCGGTGGTTGGCGTGCATGCGCAGAATTCGCCCCACGCGTTCGCGCTGGTCTTTGGCCGGGTTGTATACGTAAGATCCGCCGGCCAGCTTACCCGAGTAAACCCGGATGTAGGTAAGCTTGCCAACATAGGGATCGGTCATAATTTTAAAGGCCAGGGCGGCAAACGGCTCCCCGTCGCCGCTCACGCGCTCCTCTTCTTCCCCGGTAACGGGGTTAACCCCCCGCACGGCGGGAATATCCGTAGGGGCGGGAAGATAATCCACAATTGCGTCTAAGAGGGGCTGGACCCCTTTATTTTTGAAGGAAGAGCCGCATAAGACGGGCACCGCTTTGCCCGCCAGGGTCGCCTTGCGCAGGGCCCTTTTTACTTCTTCTTCGCTTACTTCCTCGCCTTCCAGATACTTCAGCATGAATTCCTCATCCAGCTCGGCGAGGGTTTCACACAGCTTTTCCCGGTATTCCGCGGCCTGAGCAGCCAGGTCCGGGGGGATTTCCCTGTATTCCAGCTGAGTCCCCAGTTCATCAAGATAAACAATGGCTTTGCGCCGGATTAAATCAATTGCCCCGGCAAAATTTTCCTCCTGGCCCAGCGGGAGTTGAACCGCCACCGGGTTTGCACCCAACCGTTCCTTCATCATGGTCAGGCACCGGAAAAAGTCCGCCCCGATGCGGTCCATTTTATTCACGTAGGCAATCCGGGGAACGCTGTATTTATCGGCCTGGCGCCAGACCGTTTCCGATTGCGGTTCCACCCCCCCCACCGAACAGAAGATGGCGACTGCCCCGTCAAGGACACGCAAGGAACGTTCTACCTCGACTGTAAAGTCCACGTGCCCGGGCGTGTCGATAATGTTGATGCGATGGTCGCGCCAGTGGCAGGTGGTCGCGGCGCTGGTAATGGTAATGCCGCGCTCCTGCTCCTGGATCATCCAGTCCATGGTCGATGCGCCGTCGTGCACTTCGCCCATTTTATGCACTCTACCGGTATAATACAAAATCCGTTCGGTAGTGGTGGTCTTACCGGCATCGATATGCGCCATGATCCCGATATTCCGTGTTTTTTCAAGTGAAAATTGCCGTGCCACCGTAACTTCAACTCCTTTACTCCTGCTTTGAAGCTGTTTTGAGTTTTACCACCGGTAATGGGCAAAGGCTTTATTGGCTTCGGCCATCCTGTGGGTGTCCTCTTTTTTCTTTACGGCCCCGCCGGTATTTGCAGCGGCATCCAGGATTTCGGCCGCCAGTTTTTCCTGCATGCTCTTTCCGCTCCGTTCCCGGGCGTACTGGGTCAGCCACCGGATCCCCAGCGTTTGCCGGCGCTCCGGGCGCACCTCGATCGGCACCTGGTAATTGGCGCCGCCGACGCGCCGCGCCTTCACTTCCAGTACCGGCATGACATTTTTTAAGGCTCCCTCAAAAACCTCCAGCGGATTTTTGCCGGTTTTTTCCCGGATTATCTCAAATGCTCCGTAGCATATTTTTTCCGCGATGCTCTTTTTTCCTTTCAACATCACCTGATTGATCAATTTAGTTACCACCTTACTGCCGTAAACCGGGTCGGCCGGAACTTCCCTCCGCGGCACCCTGCCTCTTCTGGGCAAACTTATCCCCCCTCTTCCTAAAGTATAACCAGGGATTCTCCTGATTTAACCCCGTCGAAAACATAGGCACAAAGTTTCCCGGGCACAAAGGCACAAAGTAAAAATATTCGATCGTCCATAGTATATTTCTTTGTGCCTTATGCCTCAGTGCCTTCCTCCTTATTTCTTCGGCCGCTTGGCCCCGTACTTGGAACGCCCCCGGCGCCGGTTCTGGACTCCGGCGGAATCCAGGGCGCCCCGGACGATGTGGTACCTCACCCCGGGAAGATCTTTCACGCGCCCCCCGCGGACCAGGACCACCGAGTGCTCCTGCAAATTATGCCCGATGCCCGGGATGTAGGAAGTAACTTCGATCCCGTTGGTCATGCGCACCCGCGCCACTTTCCGCAGGGCGGAATTTGGTTTCTTGGGGGTCGTAGTGTAAACTCTGGTGCAGACGCCTCTGCGTTGCGGGCACCCCTGCAGGGCCGGCGCTGAAGATTTCTTCCCCGCCGCTTCCCGGCCTTCGCGCACAAGCTGGCTGATTGTCGGCATTTCTTACCATCCACCCCCTTTAATCCTCGATGATGGCTGCCGAGGCGCAGCCAACATTGATGCCGCAGGTTTTCCCTAAAATGCGCATGGAATCCACTTCCACAATAAGTATATTACCGCGCCGGCACGCCTGCCGGAGAGGTTCTGTAACGTGCTTTTCGGCATCCAGGGCAAGATAAACCACCTTTGCCTCCCCGCGCTGAATCGCCTTCAAGGTTTGCTTGGAGCCGACCGTTTTTTTCCGGGCGGCCGACAAGCGCGCCAGGGGCATAGACCTCCCCCCTTGGTCCTCCAGACACACTTGAATATGTTATCATCAGTTGGGCACGTTGTCAACATATTCTTCGCTTTTCTCGCCGTCAAAAACCTGGACGTGGCGGTAACGGCTCATGCCCGTACCGGCCGGAATCAACTTGCCGATAATCACGTTTTCTTTTAAGCCCAGCAAAGGATCCAGCCTGCCCTTGATGGCTGCTTCCGTAAGCACCCTGGTGGTTTCCTGGAAGGAAGCCGCGGAAAGGAATGAATCGGTAGCCAGGGAAGCCTTGGTAATCCCTAAAAGCAGCGGCCTGGCGGTGGCTTTTTGGCCGCCCAGGGCTTCACACCGCCGGTTTTCTTCCTCCAGCTCGAAGACGTCAATTAAGCCGCCCGGCAAAAGATCCGTGTCTCCCGGGTCATCCACCTTCACCTTGCGGAGCATCTGGCGGATCATAATTTCAATATGCTTGTCGTTGATCTCCACCCCCTGCAGCCGGTAGACGCGTTGAACTTCCTGCAGCAAATACAGCTGGACCTTCTGCGGGCCTTTAATTTTCAACAAATCATGAGGATTGACGGGGCCTTCCGTAAGCTCATCCCCGGCCAGGACAAAATCTCCTTCCTTGACCTTCAGACGGGCTCCGTACGGCACCTGGCAGGTGCTTCTTTCGCCGTCCGGCCCAACCACGTCGATTTCCCTTTTCCCCCGGTTCTCCCGGATTTCCACCGTGCCGTCGCGATCGGAAATGACGGCCTGGCCTTTCGGGCGGCGCGCTTCAAACAATTCTTCCACGCGCGGCAGACCCTGGGTGATGTCTTCGCCGGCCACGCCGCCGGTGTGGAAGGTGCGCATGGTCAATTGGGTGCCCGGCTCGCCGATGGACTGGGCGGCAATGATCCCCACCGCCTCGCCGATATCCACCAGTTGCCCCGTGGCCAGGTTGCGTCCGTAACACCTGGCGCACACGCCGTACTGCGTCCGGCAGGTGAGCACGGAACGGATTTTCACCTTCCGGATCCCCGCGGCGACGATCTTTTCCGCCGCGTCTTCGTCGATCATCTCATCGCGGCGCACCAGCACCTCGCCGGTTTCCGGCAAAATAATATCTTCCGCCGCCAGGCGGCCGGTAATCCGGGTTTCCAGCTTTTCGATCACTTCCTGGCCGTCTTTGACTTCCTCCACTTCAATCCCCTCGGCGGTGCCGCAATCAAATTCCCTGACGATCACGTCCTGGGCCACGTCCACCAGCCGGCGGGTCAGATAGCCGGAGTCGGCCGTCCGCAGGGCCGTGTCGGCCAGACCCTTGCGGGCCCCGTGCGTGGAGATGAAGTACTCCAGAACGGTGAGCCCTTCCCGGAAGCTGGCTTTAATGGGCATATCGATGATCCGGCCGGAGGGGTCGGCCATCAACCCGCGCATGCCGGCCAGCTGGCGGATCTGCTGGATGTTTCCCCGGGCGCCGGAGTTGGCCATCATGTAGACCGGGTTAAACCTGTCCAGGGAGTCCACCAGCGTTTTCGTCACTTTTTCCGTGGCTTCGGTCCAGACGCCGATGACCTGCCGGTAACGCTCCTCCTCGGTAATCAGGCCCAGGCGGTACTGCTGTTCAATGGTGTCCACCTGCGCTTCCGCTTCTTTTAAGATCGCTTCCTTTTCCCGGGGAATGGTAATGTCCTGGATGCTGATCGTTACCCCGGCGCGGGTGGCAAAGTGAAAACCCAGCTTCTTAATCCCGTCCAACAACGAAACGGTGGCGCTGAACCCCAGCTTACGGTAGCATTTATCCACCAGGTTGCTCAAGCTCTTTTTATCCATGGTCTCGTTTAAGTAACCCAGTTCGGGCGGAATCACTTCGTTGAAAATCAATCGTCCGACCGTCGTTTCCAAAAGCCGGCCGTCCCGGCGGACTTTAATTTTTGCCTGCAAATGCACCTTCCCGTCCTGGTAGGCCATGACCGCTTCCTCGGCGTCTTTAAATATTTTTCCTTCGCCCGGCACCCCTTCCTTTTCCGCCGTCAGGTAATAGCACCCCAAAACCATATCCTGGGTGGGAATGGTGACGGGGCGGCCGTCCTTGGGATTCAGGATGTTGTGGGAAGCCAGCATCAACAGCCGGGCTTCCGCCTGGGCCTCGGCGGAAAGGGGTACGTGCACGGCCATCTGGTCCCCGTCGAAGTCGGCGTTGTAGGCCGTACAGACCATCGGGTGAATCTGGATGGCCCGGCCCTCCACCAGCACCGGCTCAAAGGCCTGGATGCCCAGCCGGTGCAGGGTGGGCGCCCGGTTGAGCAAAACCGGATGCTCGCTGATCACGTCCTCCAGCACGTCCCAGACCTCGGGTTTCACTCTCTCCACCATGCGCTTGGCGCTTTTGATGTTGTGGGCATACCCTTTGGCCACCAGGCGCTTCATCACAAAAGGCTTAAACAGCTCCAAAGCCATCTCCTTGGGCAGCCCGCACTGGTGCAGCTGCAGGGTGGGACCGACGACAATTACCGACCGGCCCGAATAATCCACCCGCTTGCCCAAAAGGTTTTGCCGGAACCGGCCCTGTTTCCCCTTCAACATGTCGCTTAAGGACTTCAGCGGACGGTTCCCCGGCCCGGTCACCGGGCGCCCCCGGCGGCCGTTGTCGATCAGCGCGTCCACTGCCTCCTGCAGCATGCGCTTTTCGTTGCGCACGATAATATCCGGCGCACCCAGGTCGAGCAGACGCTTTAAGCGGTTATTCCGGTTGATCACCCGGCGGTAAAGGTCGTTTAAATCGGAGGTGGCAAACCGGCCGCCGTCCAGCTGCACCATGGGGCGCAGCTCGGGAGGGATCACCGGAATTACCTCCATAATCATCCATTCCGGCCGGTTTTTCGATTTGCGAAACGCCTCGACCACTTCCAGGCGGCGGATGGCCCGGATTTTCCGCTGACCGGAAACTTCCTTCAACTCTTTGCGCAGCTCCCGGGCCAGCTGGTCGAGGTCGATTTCCTCCAGCAAAATCTTGATCGCCTCCGCCCCCATCATCGCTTTAAACGCGTTGTTGCCGTACCTTTCGCGGTATTCCCTGACTTCCGTTTCGGTCAGCAGCTGCTTTTTCAACAAGGGGGTGTTACCGGGATCGATGACGATATAGGAGGCAAAATAAAGAACTTTTTCCAGGGCGCGCGGCGAAATATCCAGCAGGAGGCCCATCCGGCTGGGAATTCCTTTAAAGTACCAGATGTGCGAAACGGGCGCCGCCAGCTCAATGTGGCCCAGGCGCTCCCGGCGCACCTTGGCGCGGGTGACCTCGACCCCGCAGCGGTCGCAAACCACGCCTTTGTAGCGGACGCGTTTATATTTACCGCAATGGCACTCCCAATCGCGGGTCGGTCCAAAAATCCGTTCGCAAAACAGGCCGTCCCGCTCCGGCTTGAGGGTCCGGTAATTGATTGTTTCTGGTTTCTTCACCTCGCCGCTGGACCACTGGCGGATCTGTTCGGGGGATGCCAACCCAATCCGAATCCGGTCAAAATTGTTCAGTTCCAGCAAAGGATCCATCTCCCCTCTTTGTAGGGATCAATTTATTCAGGCCCTAAGGCACTGCAAGTCGTCCGCTGAGGACAACGCCATGCTCCAGCCAAAGTGAGCAGTTTCGCTGAATATGTACTTCCTTTGTGCCTCTGTGCCTCAGTGCCTTAGTGCCTCTTCGGCTCTTATTCCTCAGTGCCTTTGTGCCGCCGGGCCGTTGTACCTCTGTGCCGCTGGGCCGCCGCCAGGTCTCCGGCCCCGGGTTCTTCTTCTTCCTCGGGTTCTTCCTCATCACCGGGCACCAGGTCTTCGTCCAGCAATATGTCCTGGAAATCTTCTTCCTCCACCTCTTCATCCGTCTCTTCTTCCTCGTACCCATAATCACTGCTTTCGCGTCCGTCGTCGACGGGCAGCTCCAGCCCCAAATCCTTGGCCGTTTCCGTGATATCGTCCTCGATTTCTTTAATTTCGATTTCTTCATCGTCCTCGGAAAGCACTTTTACGTCCAGGCCCAGGCTCTGCAACTCCTTCACCAGCACCTTAAACGATTCGGGAACGCCCGGTTCGGGTACGTTTTCGCCCTTGACGATGGCTTCGTAAGTTTTTACCCTGCCCACCACGTCGTCGGATTTCACGGTTAAAATTTCCTGCAGCGTGTAGGCGGCCCCGTAAGCTTCCAGCGCCCAGACTTCCATTTCGCCGAACCGCTGGCCGCCGAACTGGGCCTTCCCGCCCAGGGGCTGCTGCGTAACCAGCGAGTACGGTCCGGTGGAGCGGGCGTGAATTTTATCGTCCACCAGGTGGGCCAGTTTAAGCATGTACATGTAGCCCACCGTGATCTTACTGTCAAAAGGCTCCCCGGTGCGGCCGTCGCGCAGCTCAATTTTGCCGTCTTCGGGGAGGCCGGCCTTCCTTAAGAACTCCAGGATATCGCTTTCCACGGCGCCGTTGAAAACCGGGCTGA
The DNA here is from genome assembly GCA_040753275.1 of Bacillota bacterium. GTDB lineage: Bacteria > Bacillota > Desulfotomaculia > Desulfotomaculales > Nap2-2B > JAIMBK01. The sequence goes on along the minus strand of JBFMEJ010000019.1, from coordinate 3,223 downwards.
CGATGTAATAACCCAGGGCTTTGGCCGCCCAGCCCAGGTGCGTTTCCAGGACCTGTCCGAGATTCATCCGGGAAGGAACCCCGAGCGGGTTCAACACTATTTCTACGGGCGTGCCGTCGGGGAGAAAAGGCATATCCTCCTCCGGCAGGATGCGCGCGATAACCCCCTTGTTTCCGTGGCGCCCGGCCATTTTATCTCCTTCGGAAACCTTTCTTTTCTGCGCCACGTAGACGCGGACCAGTTTATTTACGCCCGGGAGCAGTTCGTCGCCGTTGTCTCGGGAAAACACTTTCACGTCGACGATCTTGCCGCCCTCGCCGTGGGGCACGCGCAAAGAGGTGTCGCGCACTTCCCGGGCCTTTTCGCCGAAGATGGCCCGCAGCAGGCGCTCCTCGGCGGTCAGTTCCGTCTCTCCCTTGGGGGTTACCTTCCCCACCAGGATGTCGCCCGGGCGCACCTCGGCGCCCACCCGGATAATGCCGCGGTCGTCCAGGTCCTTTAAAACATCTTCGCCGACGTTCGGGATATCGCGGGTGATTTCCTCCGGCCCCAGTTTGGTATCGCGGGCGTCACATTCGTACTCTTCAATATGAATGGAGGTAAAGTAGTCTTCTTTTACCAGCTTCTCGCTGACCAGGATGGCATCCTCGTAGTTGTAACCCTCCCAGGGCATAAAGGCGACCAGGACGTTGCGCCCCAGGGCCAGTTCGCCGAAATCAGTGGACGGCCCGTCGGCAATCACCTGCCCCGCTTCCACCCGGTCTCCTTTGCGGACAATGGCCTTCTGGTTGATGCACGTCCCCTGGTTGGAACGGTTGAATTTCAAAAGTTTATAGGAATCAGTGGAGCCCAGATCGGTCTGGATGACAATTTCGTTGGCCGTCACCCGGGTCACCACGCCGCTGTTTCTGGCTATCACCACCACGCCCGAATCGCGGGCCGCTTTAAATTCGATCCCTGTACCTACCAGAGGAGCTTCGGTTTTCACCAGGGGAACGGCCTGCCGTTGCATGTTGGCGCCCATCAAGGCCCGGTTGGCGTCGTTGTGCTCCAGGAAGGGAATCAGCGCCGTAGCCACGCTGAACACCTGCTTGGGGGAAACGTCCATGTAGTCCACCCGGTCCGGGGAAACAACGAGAATTTCCTTGCCGTAGCGGGCATTCACCCGCCCCTGGAAATACCCGTTTTCGTCCACCGGCGCGTTGGCCTGCGCAATCACCGCCTCCTCTTCCTCGTCAGCGGTCAGGTAGACGATTTCGTCGGTAACTCTTTTGTTTACCTTGTCTACTTTGCGGTAGGGAGTTTCGATAAAACCGAAGGAGTTGACCCGGGCATAGCAGGTCAACGAGCCGATCAGGCCGATATTGGGACCTTCCGGCGTCTCGATGGGGCACATCCGCCCGTAGTGGGAGTGGTGCACGTCCCGCACTTCAAAGCCCGCCCGCTCGCGGCTCAACCCCCCCGGCCCCAGCGCGGAAAGCCGGCGCTTGTGGGTCAGCTCCGCCAGCGGATTGGTCTGGTCCATGAACTGGGAAAGCTGGCTGGAACCGAAAAACTCCTTAACGGCCGCGACCACCGGACGGATGTTGATCAGCACCTGCGGGGTAATCACTTCTACGTCCTGAATGGTCATGCGCTCGCGGATGACTCTCTCCATCCTGGCCAGGCCGACCCGGAACTGGTTTTGCAGGAGTTCGCCGACGGAGCGCAGGCGGCGGTTGCCCAGGTGGTCGATATCGTCAACCTGGCCTTCGCCGTCCATTAATCTAAGCAGGTACCGGATCGTTTCAATAATATCTTCCGGCCTCAGCTCCCGGATATACTCCGCCAGCAGCTCCACTTTCGGAATGCCCGCCTGCAGGATCGCCGCGGCCTTTTCTTGATCGATCTTTTCGCCTTGGGCCACCAGCACGCGGCCGGTTTCGGGGAGCAAAAGATCGGCGGCGGCAACCCGCCCGACCAGGTCGATCGCCGTTAATCCCTGGACCTTCACAAATTCGCTTTTCCCGTCCGGACGGTAGAGGATCCCGTGCTTGAGTTTCTTTTCCAGTTTATAACGGCCCACGTTGGCCAGGTCGTAGCGCTTGGGATCAAAGAAGAGCGATTCCAGCAGGGAGCGGGCGCTGTCAATGGTGGGCGGCTCCCCGGGCCTTAAGCGTTTATAAATTTCAATCAGGGCGTCTTCCTGCGAATCGGCGTTGTCCCGGGCCAAGGTATCCTGAATATGCACGTTGTTGTCGAACAAATCCAGAATTCTGGCGTTGGGGCCGTACCCCAAAGCGCGCACCAGAGCGGTCACCGGGACTTTCCGGGTCCGGTCGATCCGGACGTAAACGTGGTCGTTGCTGTCCGTTTCAAACTCCAGCCAGGCGCCCCGGTTGGGGATAATGGTGGCCGTGTAGATTTTCTTGCCCGTCGGGTCGAGCTGCTCCCCAAAGTAGACCCCCGGCGAACGGACCAGCTGGCTGACGATGACGCGCTCGGCCCCGTTTACCACAAAGGTCCCCTTTTCGGTCATCAGGGGAAAATCACCCATGAAAACTTCCTGCTCTTTAACTTCCCCGGTTTCTTTATTAATCAACCTTACTTTCACGCGCAAAGGGGCGGCGTAGGTAACATCCCTGTCTTTACACTCCTGGATTGTATATTTGGGCTCCCCTAGATGATAGTCCAGGAACTCCAGAATAAGGTTGCCTGTAAAATCCTGGATGGGAGAAACATCATGAAATACTTCCCGCAGGCCTTCATTCAGGAACCATTGGTAAGATCGTTTTTGAACCTCAATCAGGTCCGGCAGGTCCAATATTTCGCTAACCTTATGAAAACTCCACCGGGTTCTGGAACCTAATTCTACCAGGCTCATTTTTTAATCGCTCACCCCTCGAATTTTAAAGAAGGACGGGAAAAAGGCAGACAAGGAAAAGCAAGGCCCCGGAAATCGACCGAACCTCGCTTTTTCCTTTATACGGATATTCTGTAAATCTATAAAATTATTCCCCAAAGCAGCTGTCTGAATACGTGTGGTTTCAAATGAATAGGCATTTTATCATGCTAGCATACTTTTTGCGTAATGTCAAGAAATATTCCGGAAAATTTTCAGGGCCACGTCAAAGTAAAAAATATCATAAACCGGGCCTAATAGGAAAAATTTAACTGGTCAATTTCAGCCAGATGATTTATAATAGATTTTATGGTTGATCTCCAATCACTGGTGGTAAGACCG
>JBFMEJ010000018.1:0-11653 GCA_040753275.1 Bacillota bacterium | reverse complement strand
AAAATCTGGCCAGGGCAAAGATCAAGGTGCTTGCCCTGGAGAGGTTGATTCCCAACGTTCCCCTGGACGGCTATATTGCCTCCGACCACCTTTTGGCCGGGCAGTTGCAGGCCCGCTATGCATTAAACCGGGCCGGCCCGCAAAAACCGGTAAACGCCCTGATTTTAAAGGGAGACCCCGCCGACCCGGCGGCGCAGGAGATCGCCGCGGGAATCCGCAATTCTTTAAATGAAAATATCCGCCTGCTGAAAGAAGTGGATCACGTGCGCAGCGTTGAGGGCACGGCGGCCCTCAACGTTCAGCAAGCCCTCAAAGACAACCAGATTGATGTGATCTTTGCCACCGACAGCCGCCTGGCGGCGGGAGCCGTGACGGCCTTGAAATCAGCCGGCCGGGACGGCCAGGTGCTCACCACCGGAGTGGGAGCGGACCGGGCTGCTTCCCGTGCTTTGGTCGCCGGTCAGCACGACGCCGAAGTGGACACCATGCCCGAATTAATGGCCCAATACATTCTGGATGCGGCGGTGAGCCTGGCCAAAACGGGGCACTGGCAGTACGACCTGCGGATCAACAACGGCAATTACAGCGTGCCGGCTAAAATAACGCCCGTGCGTTTGATTGATCAAAGCAACGCCTACCTCCTGGAACAGCGGTGGGGCAAGGAAATTCGCGGGGAACAGGGAGGGCGGAGCTCCGGGCGGGGGCAGGGCCAGGGTCAGGGCAGCAGTCAGGGCAGCAGCGGCGAAAGCTCCGGGGAGGGGAGCCAGGATCAGGGCGAAGGTGAGCAGGGGGGGCAGGAAGGCGGAGGGAATCAACCTGAGGGTGGAAAGCAAAAAATAACTAAATTGCGGATTACCACCCAGGAAGGGAAAACGGTTGAGGTGGAGATTCCCGGGGAGATCAAACGCATTGAGTCGACCCGGGGAGGACAGACCGGACAGGAGGGTGCCGGGGGCGCCGAAGGGGCTTAAACCCGTTTGGAGCCTTGTGGTATAATAAAATGAGGAATTGGGAATGAGGGTTTGCATCTATAGCCCGTAACCGCTTGCCATCTCCCCATTTTTTATACACTTGGATGATGGGCGTTAATCCTTGAGATTGAACCTTTAAAACCCTTCATCCCTCTGCGGGTACGGCAGAAAAACAGCACGAAGGTTTAATTGCCCCCAATCCCTAACCCCTGGTTTTACGGGAGTGACCGGTATGCAGTTTCGTTTAAAATCGGATTTTGAGCCCCGGGGAGATCAGCCCGGGGCCATTGCCGCCCTGGTGGAAGGCCTCCGGCGGGGTTACCGGATGCAGACGCTGCTGGGTGTAACGGGCAGCGGGAAAACCTATACGATGGCGCAGGTGATTGCCGCCGTCCAGCGCCCCACGCTGGTTCTGGCGCCCAACAAAGCGCTGGCCGCCCAGCTGTGCAGCGAGTTTAAGGAGTTTTTCCCGGAAAACGCGGTGGAGTATTTTATCAGCTATTATGATTATTACCAGCCGGAAGCTTACATCCCCCAAACGGATACTTACATTGAAAAAGATTCGTCAATTAACGACGAAATCGATAAGTTGCGCCACTCGGCCACCTGCGCCCTTTTTGAACGCCGGGACGTGATCATTGTGGCGAGCGTGTCCTGTATTTACGGCCTGGGCGACCCGGGCGAATACCGGGACCTGGTGGTTTCCCTGCGCCGCGGCCAGGCTTACGACCGGGACGCCGTTTTGCGCAAGCTGGTGGACATTCAATACCAGCGCAACAACATTGACTTTACGCGCGGCACGTTTCGCGTTTTAGGCGACGTGATCGAAGTTTATCCGGCCTCGTCCACCGAACGGGCCATCCGCCTTGATTTCTTCGGCGACGAAGTGGAGCGGATCCTGGAGTTCGACGTGCTTACCGGGGAAATTTTAGGCGAACGCCAGCACGTCTCGATTTTTCCGGCCAGCCACTACACCGTTTCCCGTCCCCGGATGGAGCGGGCCATCGCGGCCATCGAACAGGAGCTGGCGGAACGTCTGGCGGAACTGCGCGGCCGGGGGAAGCTTTTGGAGGCCCAGCGCCTGGAGCAGCGCGTTACTTTTGAAATTGAGATGATGCGGGAGATGGGTTACTGCAAGGGGATTGAAAATTACTCCCGGCACCTTACCGGGCGCGCGCCGGGGGAACCTCCGTACACCCTGCTGGATTATTTTCCGGACGACTTTTTAATGTTTATCGACGAGTCCCACGTGGCTCTTCCGCAGGTGCGGGGCATGTACGAGGGGGATCGGTCCCGGAAGGCGGCCCTGGTGGAGTACGGCTTCCGGCTTCCCAGCGCATTTGATAACCGGCCGCTGACCTTTTCCGAATTCGAACGGCGGATTAACCAGGTGATTTTTGTTTCCGCCACGCCCGGCCCTTACGAACTGGAGCACAGCGCTCAGGTGGTGGAGCAGATTATCCGGCCGACGGGGCTGGTGGATCCGGAGTTGTCCGTCCGCCCGACCAGGGGTCAGATCGACGATCTGGTGGGTGAGATTAAGGGCCGGGTGGCCAAGGGTCAACGGGTTCTGATTACCACGCTCACCAAAAAAATGGCCGAAGACCTGACGGACTACTTGCGCGGCCTGGGGATCAAAGTCCGGTATATGCATTCGGACATCAACGCTTTGGAGCGGATGGAAATTATCCGGGATTTGCGCCTGGGCACCTTTGACGTGCTGGTGGGGATTAATTTATTGCGCGAAGGGCTGGATTTGCCGGAGGTAAGCCTGGTGGCCATTCTGGATGCCGACAAGGAGGGCTACCTGCGTTCGGAGCGCTCTTTGATTCAAACCATCGGCCGGGCGGCGCGCAACGTGGAGGGCAAGGTCATTATGTACGCCGACCAGCTGACTGCTTCCATGCGCCGGGCCATCGAGGAGACCGAACGGCGGCGGCGCCTGCAAATGGAGTACAATCGCCGCAACGGGATTACTCCGCAGACGGTCCAAAAGGCGGTGCGCGCGGTTATTGAAGCCACCCGGCCCGTTTCGCCGAAACCGGTTGTTCCCGTTGAGCCGGGGGCAGGCAAGGCAAAACGGACAAAGAAAGAGCTCCGGCAGCTGATCGCCAGGCTGGAGAAAGAAATGCGGGAATGTGCCCGGCATCTGGAATTCGAGCGGGCAGCCGAACTCCGCGATTTAATTATTGAGCTGCGCCTGGAATTGCAGGGCAGGGACGCCCGGCTGCGGCCCGTAACGGAGGCCCAGGCGCCCCCGGCCGAAGAAGCAGGCTAAAATTTAATCAGCTGGCCGGCAACCAGTCCCAGGGCCATGGCCGCCAACGCGCTGGCCGCAACCCAAAGCATGTCCCTTTTGACGCGCTGAACCAGTTCGGCGGTGGTTTCCCCCGCCGGTTTTTCCGGAGCGGCGGGTTTTCTGACGTTTTTGCCGACGTTTCTGCTTTTTGTTGCCATCAGTTCCAACTCCCTTAGAAAATAACTCCCTCGATAAGATCAGACCCAAAGTTTCCCGGGTAAAAGGCACAAAGTTAATATTCCCGGTCGTCTATGCCTTTCTCTTTGTGCCTTTATGTCTCTTTCTAAAGGTAGTTTTCCGACGTCCGATATCCGACGACCGACGACTGCTTTTACTGCCACCTGACCGGGACGGTCACTTTGTTGCGTTCGCTGCCGTCCTGGGTGCTTTTTTCAAAGACTTCCAGGTACCCCTGCCCAGGGGAAGGTTCGAATTTTAAGCTTAATTCGAAATCGCCGCGTTCGGGGGCCGCTTTGGCAGCGGTGGTCCGGCCCTCCGCGAGGATTTTACCGTTCTTGTCTCTGAGCCGGACGAAAACGGCGCCTCCAGATACTCTGGCGTTGCCTTTGACCAGCAGGGGGACGCTGATGATCTGGTTTTCTACCGGGTGGGTGACCCAAATGGCGGGTTCGTAAACCTTGGAGAGGTCCCGGTGAAAGGGCTGGTTATATAAACCCACGTGCCCCCACCAGTCTTTGATTCGCGCGTCCAGTTTGCCTTCCACCTGAAAAGAAACCGCCCGAACCTCCGGGAATTCCGTTAAGGTATTCACCATGCTTTGGATGCCCAGCGCTTCTCCCTCCGAGCCAACGCTGGCCTGCAAAACCTCCCGGGAAAAGTTGACGGTGGCCAGGCCGTTTTCCACAGTGATGCCGAGGATTTTTGTGCCGGCCGGGAAAATTTTTTCCGCCCCTTTGGTTATCGGTTCACCCATGATTAACTCCTGGGCCGCCGCTTTCAGTTTGTCTTTTGTCTCCGGGAGGGGATGGATTTCCCTGACCAGATATTCTTCCTGGTTTTGAATTTTTACGTAATAGACGGCTGCTTTAAACGGTTCCCGGTTTTCGGCGGGGGCCTGTTGGGGGGCGTTATCTTTTCTGGAGGCGCACCCCGGGAGAAAGACAGGCAAGAGAACAGCGATTGCGATTGCCGCCGCCAAACGCTTTTTGGAAATAATCAAAAAAGACACCTCTTTTACCGGTGAGAATTCGTTTCCGCCAAGCTTTCGCGATTATTATGATTATTATTTTAGTATATCACTATCACCGGGTTTATGCAAAAAATCACCATAAATGAAAAACCGTAAGCCGTGAGAGGTTAAAACCGGCTTACGGTAAATCTTTGTCTGTTTAGGAATGATGGGTGATTCTTCCTGATGCTTTTTCTTCCACCTTTTCGATAACCCGGTTGAGCGGCCCGGCAAAAATCCCGGCCAGCACACCGATGAGACCAACGATGATTAAGGCTGCGTAAAAAGGACCCCAGTCTACCGTCATGCTTTCGACCTTCCTCCTTTACTTAACTAAACTTTATCATTAGTTAAAAAAATAGTCAAGATGCAGGGATCAGTCCTCATTCCGGAAAGCGGCCGCGGCAAATTGAGGATAAACAGCCTGCACCTTTTCTTTCACCACGGTGCGCAGGACGCGCAATTCTTCGTCTGTGGGCGGCGGGGTTTCGGGCACCCGGGCGGGGATGACCAATGGAAAGCCCGTGTTTTCCACCACCTGCTGCACGGTTACGCCGGGATTGACGGCCTCCAGGACGGGCCTCTCCCCCTCGAAATTTAAAACGGCCAGCGGGGTGATGCACCGGTTAAATTTGCCGCGGCGGGCTACGTTCGGCGGCGGATTGTTGGTCGCCGTAATGATGTCCACCTTTTCGACGAACGTCCGCTTGGAGTGGTTGGTCTGGAATAAGATAATCCGGGGGACGGTGTAGGATAAAGTCCCCGAGCCCGCTCCGCCGGGCAACCGGACTTTGGGGCGGTCGTAGTCGCCGATGGCGATCAGGTTGGTGTTGCCGAATTGATCGATTTGGGCGCCGCTTAAGAAAAACAGATCCACTTTGCCGCGCTGGCCCAGGTCAAACAATTCTTTCATTCCTTCGGTAAAAGGCCAGTATTCTTGAAAGCGCCAGATCGCCAGGGTGACGTTGGGGGCGTGCGTATGGTGGGCCAGGATGCACCCCGCCGCCACCGCGGGGGAAAGGGTGCCCACCCCCACCCGTTCGCCGTCGCGCACTTCCCGGCTGATCAGTACGGCCATTAATTCTTCCGGAGTATAATGCGGGCTGGACATTTTGTTCACCTCCATTGCCAGACAAAGGTTTTCAGGCGAGGAATTCTTCCAGGTAGCGGGCGAAGGTTTCCGGCGTCCGGGCCGCCTGCAGATAGCGCCGGATCTCCTCGTCCTGGATTTCGTAATATCCCGGACAGGCAGTCGGTTTGGCTCCGCCGGGCAAGTGGACCACGGCGTCGATATAGATTCCCGGAATAATTACCTTGTCTGCTTCCGGTTCTAAAGCGGGAACAATTTCTTCCGCCGTGGCGATGACATGTTCTGCCGCCCTGGCCAGGAGTGGATCACTTTCGCGTTTGTCCGTCAGGACGTTGCCGGATCGGTCCGCTTTATAGGCGTGCATCAACAGCAGGTCCGGCTTGATGGCCGGAATGGCGACCAGTTCGTCGTCCCCGTAGGGATTTTTGATGATTTGAAAATCGGGGCGGATGCGCAGGTAATCGGTGCCGATTAGGCCCCGGACGGGCAAAAAAGGCAGACCCATGGCTCCAGCCTGGAGCCCGGCAAAAAAGCTCGTTCAGGCGTGCTCCCTGGGTTTAATCCGCCCGCTTTCCGCATAGCGCCGCAGATTTGGCGCCAGGCCGTATTCCCATAAACTGATCTGGGCGAATTCTACCGATTCGACCAGGCCCGCGCCGATGAGCAGGTCAATGCCCAGCCCGCCTACCGGGGAGGCCACGAGATTTAAAGAGTTGCAGCCGCTTTTCGCCAGCTCTTTAATTAAACCCATGGGGTTCAGGAAGACGGACTGGCCGCCGATGGCAACGGTGCTGCCGGATTGAAAAAAAGCCCGGGTTTTTCCCAGCGGGATTAATTTGTCCGGCATGGGCTTGCCCCCTTTCTTAAAATTAAAAACATTTCTCCATATTTTATTCGGCAAAGGGAGAAGGTAATCCTTCCGGCAATTTAATTTTCTTCCGGCTTGTCGGATCCGGTGCGGTAAGGTAAAATAAACCGGGAGGAAAACAGGGGTGTTCGATGGAAGAAAAGTTGTCCGCGCGGCGACAATTGTGACGGGAGCGACCATTTTAAGCAAGTTCCTGGGTTTTGGCCGCGAAGTTGCCCTGGCCGCCGTCTTTGGGGCCAGTGCGGTTACCGATGCCTACCTGGTGGCCCTGGTAATTCCGGCCGTTTTTTTCGGGATCGTGGGAAGCGCCATTACTACGGTAGGAATTCCCGTTTTTAGTGAGTATATTCATCAGCCGGAGAAGCGCCGGGAGCTGGCCGGCATTATCTGGGCGAGCTTTCACGCCCTGCTGATTATTCTGGCGGCGATCGTTTGCCTGGGGCTCCCGCTGGCCCCCTGGCTGGTGAAAATGCTGGCGCCCGGCTTTTCCTCCGCCCAGGCTTCTTTAACGGTGGGTCTGGTCAGGATTATGCTGCCCATGGTGGTCCTGATGGGCCTGGTAGGCTGGGCGCAAGGGGTGCTGAACGCCTACCAGCATTTTACCCTGCCGGCCCTTATGGGCATCCCTTACAACCTGATTATGATCAGCGGCATTTTTCTGGCCGGTGTCTTTGGCGGCATTTCCGGCGTGGCCTGGGCGACGGTGCTGGCCACGGTGAGCCAGTTTCTCATTCAGGTGCCGGCCCTTTCCCGGCACGGGGTTCGCTACCGCCGGGTACTGGACTGGCGCCACCCCGTCTTGCGGAAAATGCTTTTGCTGGCCGGTCCGGTTATGATCGGGATGGGGGCAAACCAGTTAAATGTCATCGTCGACCGGATGCTGGCCTCCGGACTGGTAGAGGGGAGTATTTCGGCGTTGAGTTACGCGCAGCGGGTCCTGGGCATCGCGCAGGGGCTGTTTGCCGTTCCCCTGATCACTGTTTTATACCCTTCGCTGACCGAACGAACGGCACTGGCCGATCTGGACGGTTTGCGCCAGGCGCTGGGCCGGGGCGCCACCCTGCTGGCCTTTCTGATGCTTCCCTTAACCGTGGGGTTGATTGTTTTACGGCACGATCTAGTCCAGTTCCTGTTTCAGCGCGGGGCTTTCGACGCCAACGACACCCGGATGACCGCCGTCGCCCTCCTTTTTTATGCTTTGGGTTTAATCTTTTTAGTCTGGCGTGATTTGCTCAACAGGGCTTTTTACGCCCTTCAGGATACGGTGACCCCGATGTGGACCGGCGTGGCGGCAGTGGTCACCAATGTGATTTTAAACCTGATCCTGGTGCGCTACCTGGCCCACGGGGGGTTGGCCCTGGCCTCCTCCCTCGCGGCCGTCCTGGCCTGCTTCCTGTTATTTATTTTTCTCCGCCGGCGTTTAGGGCATACCGGCGGCCTGTTTTTGCTGCGCGAAACCGCGCGCATTGCGGCGGCAGCATTTTGCATGGGAGCGGCGGTCTGGTGGCTCGCGGCGTACGGTCTGGAAGCCGCCGGCTGGACGGCGTTTGCCGGGTGGCTGGCCCCGGACGGGGGCGGCGGCTGGCCGGGTTTTGCGCGGCAGGGCTTGCGCCTGGCTGTTTTAATTGCCGCCGGCGGGCTGATTTACGCTTTGTGCTGCCGGTTGTTGAGGGTAAAGGAATTGGAGTTCGTATTCGGCTTGTTGAGAAGAGGCACAAGGCACAAAGGCATTAAAGCACAAGGCACAAAGGCACAGAGGCACAAAGGCAATTAAGAATTCGAGATCCCACCTCCAACTTCTCACATCCCACCTCTCAATTGCCTTTGTGCCTGTTGCCTTCATGCCTTTTTCCTTTTACTCCAGGGGATTGATCACCAAACCGGTAATTAACTTGGGGTAAAAATAAGTGGATTTTTGCGGCATTTTTTCCCCGGCGGCAGCCACCGCGATTACTTCTTCCACCATGGTGGGGTTGAGGAAAAAGGCCAGCTGGTACTCCCCGTTGTCCACCGCCGCCAGCGCCCTTTCCTCCTCCCTGGTGTAGGTTACGTAGCCTTCCCCGGCCAGCTGTTCTTTTCCGATTCCCAGCAGTCGATTCAGAATTAAGGTATGCAGTACGGCAACGTCCAGGTTTTGCCAGGCGGGCGAATGATGGTCGCCCGCTACCCGCGCCAGGGCGGAAGGCTCCTTGAGGGTAAGCAAATAGAGCGCCCCGCCTCCGCCGTATAAGCCAAAAACGTGCGGATGGCGAATCTGCCCGGACGGCTCCCCGGGCGCCCGGCAACTGGCAGCCTCCCCCCGTTCGCGCAACACTTTCCGGAACGCCTGCAGATTTTCCCGTCCGGGGGCAAGGGGGAACCTTTCGACGGAAAAGTTTTCTTCGATGCCGGCGAGCAGTTTCTCCAGAACCAGGTCCGGAACGTTGCGGATCAGCCGGTGGGTGGGCAGGATCACCAGGCCGGGGTCGTAAAGGTTGACCAGGGTCATCAGGACGTAATCGTAAAGATGTTTCTTTTCGTCAGCAGCTTTCTCCCGGGCTCGCCGTTCGTTCCGGTAGTTGAGGGCGGTTTCGTAACGGTGGTGGCCGTCGGCGATGTAGATGCGTTTGCCGGCCATGGTCTGCTGGACCCGGGCAATCGTATTTTGTTCCGTGATGACCCATAAATCGTGCTGCTGGCCGTTTTCGTCGGCAAAGGAGAGGTCAGGCGGCCGGTTCCCGTCGTTTGCCAGGCACTGTTCGACGATTTTTTCCGGATCAGCAAAAAGGCCGAAAATCGGGCTGAAATTGGCGCGGCAGGCGCGCATCAACGCCAGGCGGTCGGCCTTGTGGTTGGGCAGGGTTTCTTCGTGGGGCAAAACCACTCCCTTTTCGTAAGGCTCTAATTTTACTCCGCAGATCAGGCCGCGGCGGGTTTTCAACACCCCTTCGTGGGTAAATTTTTGCTCGTAACGGTAAAGGGCCGGAGCCGGTTCCCGCGCCAGGATGCCTTCTTTTTGCCAGGCCAAAAAATCGGCCGCCGCGCGCGTGTAACGATTGTTTTCAGGGCTGTCGTCAGGGTAGGTTTTTCCGTATTCCAGGCGGATAATGTTGTATGGATGGCGCCGGTAGTAACGTTCCTGGGCAGCCTCATCAATAACGTCGTAGGGCGGGGTAACCAGGTCGCTCATTGAGCCCGCCTTTGCCGTATAGCGCAGCCCTCTGATTGGTGCAATGTTCGCCATGTCCTTCCTCCCGGGAGTATGATTTACGACCCAATTTTAATATAACCGGGAAAGAGAAACAAGGAAAAAATATCACCAAACAAAATTAAACACCGGGAAACTCTCCCGCGGGAGCCTCCCGGTGTTTTTGTGAACCGCCTTTTGCCTTGCGCCGCTTTAAAATATTCCCCGGCCTTTTAAAACCCTTCCGCCTTTTTGGTCCCGTGCCGCGCGGCCCAAATGTCGTCGGCCACCTTGCTCCATTCCGCCGAGCGGCGGTCTAAAAAGCGGGCGATGGTTCCTTCCAGGACGGTTTCCGCCCCCTCGTGGGTGGGGCGGGCGCCGGTTTCGCACACGATGTCCCGGAGCGCCTGGGGGACGTCGATCACCGGGCAAGGGCAGAGTAAATTGGAGCTAAAGGGCTGCCGTTTTTGATAAGCTTTAAACAAGGGTGACTGCAAAACCTCCAGCAGGCTTTTCTCGTTGATATTATCCAGGGCGAAGTGCACAAAAGCGCAGGGTTCTACATCACCCCGGGCGTTGATGTGGAAGTAGCTCCGCCCGCCTGCGATGCAGCCGCCCACTAATTCGCCATCGTTCCAGAAATCGGCGATTTGAATCGCCTTATGGGTACGGATGTAGGGAATTCGTTCGGCCAGGTACGCCCTTTGTTCCGGCGTCACCATTAAATCGACGTTGGGGTTGCGCCCGATGGGAATGTAATGAAAAGTCCAGCCGTAGACGGCGCCTTTCTCGATGAGAAAATCAATAAATTCGTCGCTGGTTACTTCCATCACGTTATGCCGCGTAATGGTGATCGAAACTCCGAAAACTGCTCCTCTTTCTTTCAACAGATCCATGGCCCGCATGATTTTATCAAAAGTGCCGGCCCCCCGGCGGGCGTCCGTGGTTTCTTTCCAGCCTTCCAGGCTGATGGCCGGAGTAAAGTTACCCACTTCGATAATTTGATCGGCAACTTTTTCGTTGATCAGGGTCCCGTTGGTGTAAGCCATAAAAGCCATATCGTTATGTTTGGCGAGTAAATCAAACAGGTGGGGGTAGCAAAGCGGCTCCCCGCCCGAGAAAACTATCCAGTAGATACCCAGGTCTTTTGCTTCCGTAAAAAGCCGGTCCAACCGGTCAAAACTGAGGGAGTTCCGCTTGGAATATTTTCCGGCCCAGCAGCCTGCGCACCCCAGGTTGCAGGCGCTGGTGGGATCGACCAGGATAAAATTGGGAATGTGGACGCCGATTTTTGAAGACAGGTTTTGCCGGTAAGGGATTCCGAGCAGCATCGAACTGATGAACCAGTTGTGGCCCAGGCGTTTTTTCACATTGGGATGCATGTTGGTGAGCAGGTGATTCACGTACTGGTGAATGGCCGGGTTATCCCGGTAAACTGCGGCCACCCGGTCGACCTGTTCTTTGTGACCCTGCAAAACAGCTATTTTTCTGGCAATGGCTAAAAGCCTGGGGAAGTTGGCTTCCGGGTTTTTTTCCAGGTAAGCGATGATGCGGAATAAAATTTGTGCGGCCAGGAAGTTCCGGGCGTGAAAAAGATTAAAAGGTGCCCTGCGCATGGTTTTCCCTCCCTAACTTTTTTAGATAGTCAGACTAAACCTTCCGGCAGTGCCGCCAGCATACCGCGTGCTTCCTGTCTGGCAATTATTTAAGCAATCATCTGTCCATCTTTGCATCACCCCCGGTATTTTCTTCCCCAACCATTGTTTATTGAGATCATCATACCCAAAAGACCAAATAAATATGCAAATTTTTTTGCTAAATGGTTACCCGCTCCAGGTTTTCCCCGAGGAAATTGACCAGCAGTTTTCTTTCGTTCCGGCTGAATTCGGAAACGTGCCTTTGAAATACTCCTATTTTAGAGGCCAGTTTGGCGGTCATTGCTTCTTTCATGCTTTTCATGGCTACACCCAGAACTGTGCCGGCGAACAGACTCAAAATTAATTCCGGTTTAGGGGCAAGATGGAGAAAATTCTCCACCAGGTGAATTCCCCGGCTTCCCAGGGAATAAAG
>JBFMEJ010000017.1:0-11873 GCA_040753275.1 Bacillota bacterium | reverse complement strand
TTAAAAAGGTTACCTACGAAATTTTAAGCGCCGGGCGCAAGTTTGCCGACCAGCTGGGCGAAGAACTGTGCGCCGTCCTGGTGGGCAAGGGCGTGGCGGAACTGGCCCCGGGCCTGGGCGCCTACGGGGCCGATAAAGTGTACGTCATCGAGGGGGACAGGCTGGAAAACTACACCACCGACGGCTACACCAAAGTGGTCGCCGATTTACTGAAAACGTATCAGCCCTCCGCTTTTCTTTTGGGCTGCACCATCCGCGGCCGGGACCTGGCCGCCCAGGTGGCCCAGCGGCTGAACACGGGCCTGCTGACCGACTGCACGGACATCGCCTTAGAAGACGGCCAGCTGGTCTTTACCCGGCCGATTTACGCCGGCAAAGCCTTTGTCAGAGCGTGCTGCCCGGAGGCCCGGCCGGTAATGGCCACCATCCGGCCGAACGTCCTGCCCGTGGCCGCTCCCCAGGAGGGCAAAACCGCCGAAGTCGTCCCGGTAAGCGCCGATCCCGGCGACCTCCGGCAAGTCATCCGGGAGGTCGTCCGCCAGGTCAGCACCCGTCCCGAGCTTACCGAGGCGGACATCATCGTTTCCGGCGGCCGCGGCATGAAGGGCCCTGAAAACTTCAAGATTTTAGAAGAGCTGGCTGACGTTTTAGGCGCCGCCGTGGGCGCTTCCCGGGCCGCCGTGGACGCCGGCTGGGCGCCGCACAGCATGCAGGTGGGCCAGACGGGCAAAACCGTGTCCCCCACTATCTACATCGCCTGCGGGATCTCCGGGGCCATCCAGCATTTGGCCGGGATGGGCTCCTCCAAATGCATCGTGGCCATCAACAAAGACCCCGAAGCCAATATCTTCAAAGTGGCCACCTACGGCATCGTGGCCGATCTGTTCCAGGCCGTGCCCTTGCTGAAGGAGGAGTTTAAGAAGCTGCTGGCGTCATCGTAAAAAGAGAGGGGGAAAACTTTTTAGCATGCGCGAAGTAGTGATTGTCAGCGGAGCACGTACGGCCATCGGTTCTTTCGGCGGTTCCCTAAAAGACGTTCCGGCGGTTAAACTGGGGAGCCTGGTGATTAAGGAGGCGCTGAAAAGGGCCGGCTTAAGGCCGAAATCCGGCGAAGAGCTGCTGGGCTTCGGTCCGGATGCATTGAAGGGCGACGGGGTGACCGAACTGGAAAAGTCGTCTGCCGATTGGGACGATTCCCTGCGGGAGGTCCAGGTGGATGAGGTGATCATGGGTAACGTCCTCCAGGGCGGTCAGGGCCAGAACCCGGCCCGCCAGGCGGCGGTTTACGCCGGCGTGCCCAAGGAAACCACCGCATTTACCGTCAACAAGGTCTGCGCTTCCGGGTTAAAGGCCATTACCCTCGGCGCCCAGGCCATCATGCTGGGGGAAGCGGAGGTAGTGGTGGCCGGCGGGATGGAAAACATGAGCTGCGCTCCCTACCTGCTGCCCAGGGCCCGCTGGGGCTACCGGATGGACGTCAACGCCAAAGGGGAATGTGTGGATTTAATGGTTTTTGACGGGCTCTGGGAAATCTTTTACGGCTACCACATGGGCAATACGGCCGAAAACGTCGCGGCCAGGTACGGAATCACCCGCCAGGAGCAGGATGAAATCGGCCTGCTCAGCCACCAGCGGGCCCGGACGGCGATCAAGGAAGGCCTTTTCCAGGAAGAAATTGTGCCCGTGGTCATCCCGCAAAGAAAGGGCGCTCCCGTCGTCTTCACCACCGACGAGCGGCCCATGGATACCACCCTGGAAAAAATGGCCAAGCTGCCGCCGGCCTTCCGCAAAGACGGGGTGGTCACGGCGGGCAACTCTTCCGGAATCAACGACGGGGCCGCCGCCGTGGTCTTGATGTCCCGCCAGAAGGCCGAAGAGTTGGGCCTGGAGCCCTGGGTAACCATTAAGGCGTACGCATCCGGCGGCGTGGATCCCGCCTACATGGGCGTAGGCCCCGTTCCGGCGGTCCGGAAGGTCCTGAAAAAAGCGGGTCTTTCCGTTGCCGACCTGGACGTCGTCGAGCTGAACGAAGCCTTTGCCGCCCAGGCCATCGCCTGCCTGCGGGAGCTCGGCTTAAATCTTGACCAGACCAATCCCCTGGGCAGCGGCATTTCCCTGGGACACCCCATCGGCTGCACCGGCGCCCGGCTGGTCGTCACCATCATGCACGAAATGAAACGGAAAGGGCACCGTTACGGTCTGGTCACCATGTGTATCGGCGGCGGCCAGGGAATGGCCATGCTGGTGGAAAGAAAGGTTTAAAAGGAGGCGGGTAAAGTGACCTGGAACAATATCCTGGTGACGAAAGAGGAAAACATCGCCATCCTCACCATTAACCGGCCGAAAGTGTTGAATGCTTTAAACTACGACACCGTGATGGAAATCGGCCAGGCCATGGAGCAGCTGGAAGCCGACCCGGAGGTGCGGGTGATCATCATCACCGGCGCCGGCGACCGCGCCTTTGTGGCCGGCGCGGACATCGTCTACATGAGCGGGCTAACCCCCCTTCAGGCGAGGGATTTTGCCCGGAAGGGGCAGTTGGTCTTAAACAAAATCGAGAACCTGGCCAAACCCGTCATTGCGGCCATCAACGGTTTTGCCCTGGGCGGCGGCTGCGAACTGGCCATGGCGTGCGACATCCGGGTGGCCTCGGAGAACGCGAAACTGGGCCAGCCGGAAGTAAACCTGGGGATTATGGCCGGCTTTGGCGGGACCCAGCGCCTGACCCGCCTGGTGAATCCCGGGTGGGCAAAGGAAATCCTCTTTACCGCGGACCAATACGACGCCCAGACCGCCCGGAGCATCGGCCTGGTCAACCACGTGGTGCCGGCGGACCAGCTGCTGGATTTCTGCCGGGACCTGGCTAAACGCATTGCCCGGCGCGGCCCCGTGGCCGTGCGCCTGACCAAAGAGGCGGTAAACGAGGGGCTGGAGATGGATCTGGACAAGGCCCTGGCCCACGAAGCGGATCTCTTTGGCGTGCTGTTTTCGACCGAAGACAGGAAAGAAGGAATCGCCGCCTTCATGGAAAAGCGCAAGCCGGAATTTCAAGGAAAATAATCGCCGAAAATAATCGCCCGGTAGCGGGCCGCGGTTTAAGCGCTGACTGCAGCGGCAAGCTCTTTTGTGTTGACTGCATGTCGCAAAAATGACACCGTTTCTGTCGTTCAGCCGACAGACAGATCTAAGCGGAGAGGGCATAATAAAGATGAGCCTGATTAACTGAATATATCCTATACCTCCTTTTCCCGGGTCCTGCTTTTACGGCAGGACTTTTTACTTAGGGGTTAGGGATTAGGAGTTAGGGTTGGCTGCTTTAACCCAACCTTTCTGCTATCCCCGGCCATCTAATTCCCAATTCCCAATTCACTTTTTCTGCATACTTGTGTTATAATTGAAAGAAAAATGCGAGGAGGTCCCGGTCTGATGTTTATCAGGGATCACATGACCCCAAACCCCGTTACCATTCCCTCCAACACGCCCATTTTAGAGGCGATGGACATCTTGAAGAAGCAAAAAATCAGGCAGCTTCCAGTTGTCGATAATGGCGTTTTGGTGGGACTGGTCACCAGGTATGATTTGTTGACGGTTTCACCGTCCCCCGCCACCACGCTGAGCGTCTTTGAAATGAATTACCTTCTTTCCAAAATGGTCGTCCGGGAGGTTATGATCAAGAACCCGCCCACGATCAGCCCGGACGCCAGTATCGAAGAAGCGGCCGTGATTATGCGCGACCACAAGATCGGCTCCCTTTTAGCGGTTGAGAACGGCAAACTGGTGGGGATCATCACCGAATCGGATTTATTTGAAGCGCTCATTCAGCTTTTCGGTTTCCGCCGGCCCGGGACCAGAATCGTCATCGAAACGGAAAACCGCGTCGGCGCCCTGGCCGATCTGCTTGACGTCGTGCGGGACCATAACATCAGCGTAATCGGGATCGCCTGTGTGGAACGGCCGGAAGCAAAGGTCCAGGTGGTCTTAAGATTAAACACGACCGAACCTGCCCCGCTGGTGGACGAATTTAAAGCTAAAGGCTTTAACGTTCGGTCAATCAGCTGAAAAACGATCCGGATTAAGTAAATCCAGAAGATAAATACATAGGGAATTGGGGAAAAGGGCAAAAGATAAACGTAGAAAACACTCTCGTAACTAATGTTTCTGATCTTTAATTCTTAACCCTTAATCCCAATCCTTCATTTCTAACGTAAAGGGAGCAATAAAATGGAAACGCAGGAAACTCAGGTACTGGCCAGGTACGCCACCATTGCCGTGGATATCGCGACCAGAATCGTCCGCGGGGAATACCGGGAAGGGCAAAAAGTTTTCGGCCGCTCGACGCTGGCCGGAAAGTACAGCGTTTCCCCGGAAACCATCCGGAGGGCGCTCACCCTCCTCCAGGAGACGGGCATTGTGCAGGTTGTTCCCGGCGTAGGGGTGGTGGTCCGGTCGCAGAAGGCGGCGGAAGAGTTTTTGGCGGAGTACGGCCACCGGCAGGTGCTGCGCCACATGCAGCAGAAGCTGCACCGCCTGCTGAGAGAAAGGGACAAAATCAACCTCGAAATCGAAAAGCTCATGAACGAACTCCTCGATTACACCTTTAAAATGGCCGGAAACCTGCAGCGGATCGAGGAAATCAAGGTTGCCCCCGGCTCGCCCCTGGCGGGCAAGTCCCTGGGGGAAGCAGAGTTTCGCACCAGAACCGGGGCCACTGTGCTTTCCATTTACCGGAACGGCGAAGAAATCCTGTCCCCCCAGGCGGACACCGTCATCTACAGCGGGGACGTTTTAATTGTTCTGGCCCCGCCTGAGTTAAAAGAGCAGGTTTACGATCTGGTAAATGGGAAACAGGAGTAAAAAGCCCAAGGGGCGCAGCATGTTGCGGAATGTTGGTGATCGCCGGTGGACGAGCATTACATGAGGCTGGCTCTGGAGCTGGCTAAAAAGGCGGAAGGATTCACCAGCCCCAACCCGCTGGTCGGGGCTGTGCTCGTGAAGGATGGAGAGATCGTCGGGACGGGCTGCCACGCCCGGGCCGGCTCGCCCCACGCCGAGATCATGGCCCTGCGGGAAGCCGGGGAAAAAGCGCAGGGCGCCACCCTTTACGTGAACCTGGAGCCCTGCTGCCACCACGGGCGCACAGGGCCGTGCACGGAGGCGGTCATTGCGGCGAAAATCCGCAAAGTGGTGGTCGCCATGGCGGACCCCAACCCGCTGGTGGCCGGAAAGGGCATTGCGCGGCTCCGGCAGGCCGGGGTCGAGGTCGCCGTCGGCGTACTGGAAGCCGAAGCAGGGCGGCTGAACGAAGTTTTCAGCAAGTACATCACCACCGGCCTGCCTTTTGTTGTGCTGAAGGCGGCCATGAGTTTGGACGGCAAAATCGCCACCCGGCGGGGGGAATCCCGGTGGATTACCTCGGAACAGGCGCGTATCTTCGGGCATCGCCTGCGCCACCGCTACGATGCAATTTTAGCCGGCGTCGGCACGGTTCTGGCGGACAATCCTTCCCTGACCGCCCGGCTGCCGGAAGGAGGGGGCAGGGACCCGGTGCGGGTAGTCCTCGACAGCAGCGCCCGCACGCCGCCCGGCGCAAAAATAATTAACCAGGCGTCACCTGCCCACACCCTGATCGCCGCCACGCCGAAGGCGCCGGCAGCGCGGGTGGCGGCGCTCAAAGAGGCCGGTGCGGAAGTTTTGGTGCTGCCCCCGGACGAAAAAGGACGGGTAAATCTGCCGCTGTTAATGAAGGAACTGGCCGGCCGGGAAATTACCAGCGTGCTCATTGAAGGGGGCGCCGAAGTGCACGCCTCCGCCTTAAACGCCGGAATTGTAGACAAAGTTGCGTGGTTTATCGCGCCCAGGATCATCGGCGGGAAGGAAGCCCCCGGCCCGGTGGGGGGGCTGGGAGCCGGCCGGCTGGACGAAGCTGTTCCGCTGCGGAACGTATCCGTCCAGCGAATTGGTGAAGATATTTACATTGAAGGATACGTCGAAGGATCCGCCAGGCGCTAATTTGTTTAATTCGTTTCATTCGGGGAGAAGAGAAGGTTGTTTACCGGCATCATCGAAGAACTGGGAACACTCCGGCAAATTGTCCGGGGAACCGCCTCGGCCCGTTTAAAAATTGAGGCCCGGCACGTGCTGGAAGGAACCCGCGCAGGGGACAGCATCGCGGTCAACGGAGTTTGCCTCACCGTTACCGCCCTGGACAAAAACTTTTTCACCGCCGACGTGATGGCCGAAACCCTGGCCAAAACAAATTTAGGGCAACTGGCGCCCGGCGACCGGGTTAACCTGGAGCGCGCCCTGCGGCTGGACGCCCGCCTGGGCGGGCACCTGGTGAGCGGCCACATCGACGGCGTGGGAACAATCCTCCGGCGCGAACCGCACGACATCGCCACCCTGCTGACGGTCGGCGCCCCTGCCGGGGTAATGCGTTACATTATTAAAAAAGGCTCCGTGGCTATTGACGGGATCAGCCTGACGGTGATAGATTTTAATGATAGCAGCTTTCAAGTTTCCCTCATTCCCCATACGGCCGCCCTGACCACGCTGGGCTTCAAAAGGCCCGGCGACACCGTGAACCTGGAGGCCGACCTCATCGGGAAGTACGTGGAGCGCCTTTTGCTCCAGAGGGAAAACGGCTGCCGGGAAAAGCTGTCCCTGGCCTTTTTGGCTGAACACGGATTTATGGAATAGGGAACAGGGACGGCAAACGAACGGCGGGCAAGGACTGTTTTGGGGGAGAAGCCGGTTTGAGCATTGCGGAAGAGAAAGGAAGTAAGGACATGGAATTTCGTTTTAACACCATCGATGAGGCCATCAAAGATATTCGCGCCGGAAAAATGGTTGTTGTGGTCGATGACGAAGATCGCGAAAACGAAGGGGACCTCATCATGGCCGCTGAAAAGGTCACCCCGGAAGCGATCAACTTTATGGTTACCTACGCCCGCGGCCTGGTTTGCCTGCCGGTGATCGGGGCGCGGCTGGACGAACTGGATTTGCCCCTGATGGTGAAGCATAATACCGACCCCCACGGCACCGCCTTTACCGTTTCCATTGACCACCGGGACACGACAACAGGCATTTCCGCCCACGAGCGGGCCTTTACCATTAAATCTATTTTGGATCCGACCACCCGGCCCGAAGACCTCCGGCGCCCGGGGCATATCTTCCCCCTGCGGGCGAAGGAAGGCGGCGTTTTGCGCCGGGCGGGCCATACCGAAGCAACGGTGGATCTGGCGCGGCTGGCGGGCCTCTACCCGGCCGGCGTCTGCTGTGAAATTATGAAGGAAGACGGAACCATGGCCCGGGTGCCCGAACTGATCGAGTTTTGCCGGCAGCACGGCTTAAAGATGATCACCATCGCGGACCTGATCCAGTACCGGCGGCGCACGGAAAAGCTGATTAAAAAAGTGGACGAAGCGAAGCTGCCCACCAGGTTCGGCGAATTTACCGCCGTAGCGTACGAAAGCCTTCTGGACAAAAAAGGCCACCTTGCCCTGGTGAAGGGTGATTTGACCAGTGTGGAGGCGCCCCTGGTGCGGGTGCACTCCGAATGTCTCACCGGCGACGTCTTTGGCTCTCTGCGCTGCGATTGCGGCGAGCAGCTGAAGCGGGCCATGGAGATGATTGAAGAAGAAGGCGTGGGCGTTGTTCTGTACATGCGCCAGGAGGGGCGCGGCATCGGCCTTTTGAACAAGATCCGGGCCTATAAGCTCCAGGATCAGGGCAAAGACACCGTCGAGGCCAACGAAGCTTTAGGCTTCCCGCCGGACCTGCGGGATTACGGGATTGGCGCTCAGATCCTGGTGGATCTCGGTCTGAAAAAGATCCGCATCATGACCAACAATCCGCGGAAAATCGCCGGTTTGGAGGGGTACGGGCTACAGGTTGTGGACCGCGTTCCGATCGAAATTTCTCCGTGCAAAACCAACCGTTTTTACCTGAGCACGAAGAAGAAAAAGCTCGGGCATTTATTAAACCTCACCGGGTGAAAATGGAGGTCGGAGGTCGGAAGTCAGAGGTCAGAAGGGGAAGGTGGAAGGTAAAAGGCGGAGACGAACGTTTGAAATAGATTCTGTCAGCTGGTAAAAAAGAAACCAATTGCGGAAAAAACCAGGACGCCGCTGATGCCGCAGCGTTGACTGCCGGCGGCGCCAGTTTACCAGTTTAAATGAAGGGGCAGGAGATTATGGCGAAAGTTTACGAAGGTCATTTATTGGGCGAGGGGCTGCGGTTTGGCCTGGTGGTGGGCCGCTTTAACGAATTCATCACCAACCGGCTGCTCAGCGGCGCCCTCGACGCCCTCAAACGCCACGGTGTGGCGGAAGAGGACATGGAAATAGCCTGGGTGCCGGGCGCCTTTGAGGTTCCCCTGGTCGCCCGCAAGATGATTGAAAAACAGCGGTTTAACGCGATAATTTGCCTGGGTGCGGTAATCCGCGGCGCCACCCCGCATTTTGAGTACGTGGCCGCCGAAGTATCGAAGGGGATTGCCAGAATCAGCATGGAGACCGGCGTGCCGGTGGCGTTCGGCATAATTACCGCCGATACCATCGAGCAGGCCATCGAAAGGGCGGGCACGAAGGCCGGGAACAAGGGCTGGAGCGCAGCCGTCACGGCCATTGAAATGGCTAATTTACTTAAGAATATGGAACAATAAAAGTTTTCGGCAAGGCGGGTGAAGAAAAATCAAAACCGTACAGGGCTTACAAGAAGTGGCCGGTTTCCAGGTTTCGACCGGCCGGCGCCTTTTTTCGGCGGACGAAGAAGAGATACGCCAGGGCTGGACGACCGACATTTATTTTATCAAAACGAGGGAAATCTTGCGCGCCATGGGTTTGCAGGATACTCCGGTCGTCGCGGAAGTTTTTGCCGGGCGGGCCGGCATCCTGGCGGGAGTTCCGGAAGTACAAAATCTGCTCGCCGGAACCGGTACGGAAATCTGGGCTTTACCGGAGGGCGAGCCCTTTGACGAAAAAGAAGTAATTATGCGCCTGGCCGGTCCGTACGATCGCTTCGGCCTTTACGAAACCGCCCTTTTGGGTATCCTGGCCAATTCCAGCGGCTGGGCCACCGCCGCCCGGCGCTGCAAAGAGGCCGCCGGAGGGAAAAGGGTCGTTTGTTTCGGCGCCCGTCACGTCCATCCGGCGGTTGCCCCGGTGATGGAAAGGGCCGCCATCGTGGGCGGGGCCGACGGCGCCAGTTGTATTTTGGGAGCCAAGCTGGCCGGCCGTGAACCTTCCGGGACGGTGCCGCACGCAGTTATTTTAATTGTCGGCGATACCCTCGAGGTGGCCCGGGTTTATCAGCGCATCATGCCTCCGGATTCGCCGGTGATCGTGCTGGTGGATACTTTCAAGGACGAGGCGGAGGAAACCCTGCGGGTGGCGGCGGACCTCGGAGAGAAACTGCAGGGGGTCCGGCTGGACACGCCTAACGAAAGGGGCGGGGTGACCCCGGCGCTGGTCCGGGAGGTAAGGGCCCGCCTGGACCAGGCGGGCTTCGGGCACGTGCAGATTTTTGTCAGCGGGGGGCTTACTCCCGAGCGGATCAAGGCCCTTAGCGACGCCGGCGCCGGCGCTTTCGGCGTAGGCAGCTATATCTCCGCTGCGCCGCCCATCGACATGACCATGGACATTAAAGAAGTGAACGGCCGGCCCGTGGCCAAGCGCGGGCGCATCCCGGGAATCACCCCTGCGCCGCGGCTGAAAAAGCTTTAAAAAGGCACAAAGGCATCATGCATAGAGGCACAAAGGAACAAAAAAACCTGCCAAAACGCTTTGCCGGGAAATTTACCCGGCAAAACGCTTTTTATGGCTCAATTTTTTCCTTTATCCTGTTTTAAAATTTTAAACAGCCCGCTGCACCTTTCCGCTGCGCAGGCAGCGCGTGCAGACCAGGATTCTTTTCGGCGCGCCGTTGACGATTGCCTTTACCCGTTGCAAATTCGGCGTCCAGGTTCTTTTTGTCCGGATATGGGAATGGCTTACCTGCATGCCCACCCTGATTCCTTTTCCGCAAATGGCGCATTTTCTGGCCAAGAAAAACACCTCCTATAAAAAACTGGAATTAGGAATTGGGTTTAAAAAAAATCACTTTGTTATTCTACCAAAAGAAAAAAGGCGGCGCAAGCAACTTTTTTTCAAATTAAAAAGCAAATATTAGATGGAACTGCTCACCGGAACATTTTAAAATTAGAAATGCGCAAAATAAATTCCTGTCAAAATATGCCTGCCTTAATTCGCCTGTCATTAAATGCCTCTCATGCCTGTACGTGCCATTTTCTTATTCACACATTCCCAGTGAAATGGAGGAGCGTGCTCCTTTTTTCTAATGATCCGGGCCTTTCTTGGGTAAAATGTTCTAGTTATAAATTATTTTATTGACGACAATACTAAGACCAGGATGAAGAAGGAGGTGAAACACGATGGCCTTAGGGCAAAAACGGAACACTTTAATTTTCCCGCAGGCTGCTGCCGCGATGGAGCAGTTCAAATGGGAAACCGCCCGCGAACTGGGCGTCCAGGTTCCGCAGGGAGGTTACATGGGTGATATTCCTTCCCGGGTCAACGGCGCCATCGGCGGCAACATGGTCAGAAAGATGATTGCTGCCTATGAGCAAAGCCTGGCTGCCGGTTCCCAGCCTCCGACCCCGCAGGTAACCAGGTAGTCAGCGCTCGGACTACTCCTGACCAGGGAGGTACGGGATGAAGAGCTTTGACACGGGTCCGCGCTGTGTCCCGTGTTCCCTGCTTACCTCATTAAGGACCTATCCGGGGGCCGTTTAGATCAAAAGCAAAGCCAAATCGAACCGGCCCCCGGTAGACCTTACTAAAAAAACCAACAAGATCAGCAATAATTCCCGGCCGCAAAGCTGTTCAGCGCAAATTCCAGGCAAAATTTAGAGCAGCATAAAATTTAGTGCAGATAAAAGTTGTATTCGTCGGGGGTCAGATTTGGGTGCAGGGCCATGGTTATTCCGCCCGCAACGATTTCGGCGGCCGTATGAATCAAGGTGTCAATTTCTTTGGGCGTTACCGTCAAATTCCCGCCGAAAGGTTCCAGAACCCGGTTGATCACTTCTTGGGCCAAACCCGAACTCAATCTCTGGGAAAGCTGGTAGAGTTCGGGGCTTTTCCTTAGCTGCTCCAAAAAGCCGTCGAGAGTGTCCCGGGCAATCACGGCGGCGTGGGCCACCGTGGGAATCCCGAGGGCAATCACCGGCACCCCCATGGTTTCCCGGTTGATTCCCGCCCGCTGATTCCCAATTCCCGACCCGGGGCTGATTCCCGTATCGGCGATCTGGATGGTGGTGCCGATCCGGCTGACGTTGCGGGCGGCCAGGGCGTCGATGGTGATGATCAGCTCCGGGCGGATTTTTTCCACCACGCCTTTAATGATTTCCGCTGTTTCGATTCCGGTAATGCCCAGCACGCCTGGCGCCAGGGCGCTGACCGAACGCATTCCTTCTTTCAGCGCTTGCGGCGCGTAATTGAACAGGTGCCGCGTAACCACGGTCAGGCTGCAGACTTTCGGCCCCAGGGAATCGGGAGTGGCCCGCCAGTTGCCCAGACCTACCACCAGGATATTGGAGTATTCCGGCAGTTTCACGAACGGTTCCAGGTGCCGGGCGAGGATTTCCGTAATTTCCTGGTGGGCGGGGGGGTTGTTTTCCCTGATGACGGGGGCTTCAATGGTGATGTAGGTGCCCACGGGTTTACCCATCAGCTTTTCGGCGTAGGGCTCCACTATTTTAACGATGGTTACTTCCGCGTGGTCGTATTTTTCCCGGTCCACCTGTACGCCGGGGACTTCCTGCCCCGTTTCTCCCCGGACGATTTCCCTTGCTTCCAGGGCCAGATCCAGATTGA
>JBFMEJ010000016.1:0-12196 GCA_040753275.1 Bacillota bacterium | reverse complement strand
CCGCGTCCGTGCCCTGGGTGCAGGTTCCCGACACGCGCCGCGCGCTGGCCCGGCTCTCCGCCCGTTTTTACGGCTACCCCGCCCGCCGGCTGAGACTGATCGGCGTCACCGGCACCAACGGCAAGACCACCACCACCTACCTGCTAAAGGCAATTATGCAAAGCGCCGGCTCCCGGGTGGGCTTGATCGGCACCATTGCCAACTGGATCGGTGAACGCAAACTTCCCGTGCGGCACACCACCCCCGAATCGCTGGACCTGCAAAAGCTTTTGGCCGAAATGGCCGCGGCGGGAGTGGACACGGTCGTGATGGAGGTCAGCTCCCACGCCCTGGCGCTGCACCGCGTGGAAGGACTCCCCTTTGCCACGGCTATCTTTACCAACATCACCCAGGATCACCTGGATTTTCACAAAGATATGAACGATTACCTGGCGGCCAAAAAAATCCTCTTTCAAATGGCGGAGCAATTTGCCGTCCTGAACAACGACGACCCCGCCGCGCCCGAGCTCTTCCGCGCCGCCCGGGGGAGGGTGGTTACTTACGGAATCAGGCAGGACGCCGACGTGAAGGCCGCAGACATTCAGCTGACCACCAGAGGCGCTTCTTTTCGGGCGCAGACCCCCTGGGGGGCCGCCCGGGTGAATTTAAAGCTGACCGGCCATTTTAACGTTTCCAACGCCCTGGCCGCCCTGGCGGCGGGCGGGGCCCACGGGCTGCCCCTGGCGGCGATGGTGCCGGCGCTGGAAAGCGTTGCCGGCGTGCCGGGGCGCTTTGAACTGGTTGACCGGGGGCAGGACTTCACGGTGGTCGTGGATTATGCCCATACGCCGGACGGGCTGGAAAATATTTTAAAGACCGCGCGCCAATTGCCCCACGGCCGGCTGATCACCGTTTTTGGCTGCGGCGGCGACCGCGACCGCGGCAAAAGGCCGTTGATGGGGGAAATTGCTGCCCGTTTCAGCGACCTGGTGGTGGTGACCTCGGACAACCCGCGAACGGAGGACCCCCGGCGGATTATCGCCGAGATTGAAGAAGGAGTGCAAAAAGTGCTCCGGCCCGAGGCTTACGCCGTCCTCCCCGACCGCCGCCAGGCCATTGCCTACGCCGTCCGGACGGCCTCCCGCGGTGATCTCGTGGTCATCGCCGGCAAGGGGCACGAAGACTACCAGATCATCGGCACCGTCAGGTTTCCCTTCGACGACCGGATCGAGGCGGCCCGGGCCATCGAGGAGCGGTTGGCCGGAAAAAAATGAGCGTAATGAATCTCGTTCTTAACACGAGGTATATGATTAAGTGAAAACCATGACCATCGCCGAAATAGCAAAAGCGATCGGCGCAAAAATTATCCAGGGCGACGGCCGGGTGCAGGTCAGTGCAGTCTCCACGGACACGCGGACGCTGGCTCCCGGGCAGCTGTTTTTTGCCCTGCGCGGCGAGCGCGTCGACGCCCACGATTTTCTTCCCCGGGCTGCGGCCGCCGGCGCCGCCGGGCTGGTGGCTGCCCGCGTCGTCGCCGGGCTGCCGGAAGAGATTCCCGTGCTGCTGGTGGACGACCCGCTTCAGGCCCTCCAGAAGCTGGCCGGGTACAACCGGGAGAAATACTCCCTGCCGGTGGTGGCCGTTACCGGGAGTTCCGGGAAAACCACCACGAAAGATATGATCGCCGCTGTCCTCGCCACCGCGATGAGTACTTTAAAGACGCCGGGCAACCTGAACAACGAAATCGGCCTGCCCCTCACCCTGCTGGAATTAAGCGATCACCACCAGGCGGCGGTGGTGGAAATGGCCATGCGCGGCCCCGGGGAGATCGACTACCTGTGCCGGATTGCCCGCCCGACCGCCGCCGTGATCACCAATATCGGCGAGGCCCATTTTGAGCGTCTGGGCTCGGTAGAGTCAATCGCCCGGGCCAAGGGGGAACTGCTCGACCACATCGGCCCCGCCGGTTTTGCCGTCCTTCCCGCCGAAAGCCCGTATATCCGGGAGCAGGCCGCGCGCTGCCGCGGGAAGGTTTTCTACTTTGGCGTGGGCGCGCAGGCTGACATTCGCGCGGTGAATATCCGGAGCGAAGGGCGGGCCACCCGCCTCGACGTGGAAATTAACGGGGCGCGTTATTCCGTTCGGCTGCCCTTGCCCGGACAGCATAACGTATTGAACGCCCTGGCCGCCGTCGGCGTCGGCCGGGCGCTGGGTTTATCCTTTGCGCAGATCAGCAGGGGCCTGGAGCAAGTCTCCCTGTCCGGCATGCGGGTGGAAATAACCGACCGGGAAGGGATCACCGTCATCAACGACGCCTATAACGCCAACCCTTCGTCAATGCAGGCTGCCCTGGACGTGCTGGCCCAGGTGGCCGGCCCCCGGCGGAAAATCGCTGTGCTGGGCAACATGCTGGAACTGGGCGCTCTGGCCGCGGCCGGTCATCACCAGGTCGGCGAGGCGGTCAAAGCAAGGGGTGTTGATTATCTGGTCACGGTCGGCGAACTGGCCCGCGAAATTGCCGCCGCAGCCAAAGAAAAGGGCTTTCCGGCGGAAAATATCCGGGAGTGCGCCGCCGGGGAAGAAGCAGCGGCGGTTTTAAAAAATCTTTTGGCTCCCGGCGACGTAATGCTGGTCAAGGGTTCGCGGGGGATGCAGATGGAAAAAATTATTGCCGCAATTTTTGCGGGGAGCATAAAATGATTGCTGGAGAATTATCTATGGAGTAGCGGATTATGGCACCTGTTCAGCAAGCACAAATCGTTTTGATGCTTAAACCGTTCCTGGTTTCTTTAGCGGTTACCCTGCTGCTCGGTCCGGCAGTGATCCCGCTGCTGACGCGGTTAAAATGCGGGCAAAACATCAGGAACGACGGGCCCAGCCGGCACCTGCAGAAAAGCGGTACGCCAACCATGGGCGGTGTCATGTTTCTGGCCGGAATTACCGCGGCCGGGCTTCTTTATGCCGGAAATTCTTTAGAAGGTCTGCTGGTGCTGGGGATGACCCTGGCCTTTGGATTAATCGGTTTTTTAGATGATTTTATTAAAATTGCCTTGAAGCGGCCACTGGGGCTGCGGGCGCGGGAAAAGCTGCTGGGTCAGATCCTGTTCAGCCTGGCGGCGGCCGCCTTCTGCGTGTCTGTGCTGGGCCGCGGCACGGATCTGGTGGTACCGTACAGCGGCTTTTTTACCCCCGGGGGATTTACCTGGGAATTGGGCGCCGCCGGCTTTTTCGTTTTTGCCGTGCTGGTGATTGCCGGGACGGCGAACGCCGTCAATTTGACGGACGGCTTGGACGGCCTGGCCGCCGGGACGTCGGCGCTAGTAGCCGCGGCTCTTTTGCCGGTTGCCTTCACGGTGGACAAAACCGGCGTGGCGGCTGTCATGGCGGCCGTCAGCGGAGGCTGCCTGGGTTTTCTGGTCTACAACCGGCACCCGGCCCGGGTATTTATGGGCGACACCGGCTCGCTGGCCCTGGGCAGCGCCCTGGGCACGGCGGCCCTGGTAACCAGAAGCGAACTGTTTTTATTTCTGATCGGCGGCGTCTTTGTCCTGGAGACCCTGTCCGTAATCCTGCAGGTGGCTTCCTTTCAGCTGTTCGGCCGCCGGATCTTGCGCATGAGTCCCCTGCACCACCACTTTGAACTCTGCAACTGGAGCGAAAACAGGGTGGTGGTCAGCTTTTGGGCAGCCACGGTCGTTTTTGCCGCCCTGGGCCTGGCCGGCTTCTACGGTTTATAAGTTATAAGAAAGGATCTGTAATTATGGATGATCACCGCGTATTGGTAATCGGCGCGGGAAAAAGCGGGATTGCGGTAAGCCGCTTTTTAGCCGCTAAAGGGGCTAAAGTGGAACTGACGGATATCAAAAGGGCGGACGAGCTAAGCGAAGATCTGGCCGCCGTCCTGGCCGGGACCGGCGTAAAACTCTGCATGGGCGCCTACCCGCCGCTTAAGCCGGGGAAATACACGCTGTGCGTGGTCAGCCCCGGCGTGCCTTTGACGATTCCTCCGGTAGAACGCGCCCGCGCGCTGAAAATACCGGTCCTGGGAGAGCTGGAGCTGGCCTTCCGCTTTGCCCGCGCACCTATCGTGGCCATCACGGGGACGAACGGGAAAACCACCACCACCGCCCTGGTGGGGGAAATTTTTCAAAAGGCCGGCTGGCGCACCCTGGTGGCGGGGAATATCGGCAAGCCTTTGATCGAGGAAGTGGAGCGACCTTACGACGTAATTGTCCTGGAAGTAAGCAGCTTCCAGCTGGAAACCGCAGAGGAGTTCAGACCCCGGGTAGGAGCGGTCTTGAACATCACGCCCGACCACCTGGACCGCCACCTGACCATGGAAAACTACACCCGGGTGAAGGCGCGCCTGTTTGCCAACCAGGGAGGGCAGGATTTTGCCGTGCTCAATTACGACGACCCGCGCACGAAAAACCTGGCCCCGCTGTGTCCGGGGAAAGTGCTTTACTTCAGCCGGCTGCAGGAACTGCGGGCGGGGGCCTGCGTTTTCGACGGATGGATTACCTTTCTTGGCGAGGGACGGCGCGACCCCATCCTGCCCGTTAAAGAGTTAAAAATCCCCGGCGCCCATAACCTGGAAAACGCCCTGGCGGCGGTGGCCTGCAGCCGGGCCCTGGGGGTGGCGCCGGAAACGGTGGCGCACGTCCTGCACACCTTCCCGGGAGTGGCCCACCGCCTGGAGTTCGTCGCCGAAATTGACGGGGTGCGCTACATTAATGATTCCAAGGGGACCAACCCTGACGCCAGCAGCAAAGCCCTGCAGGCCTACGCAGAACCAATCGTGTTGATTGCCGGGGGCAGAAACAAAGGGAGCGATTTTACCCGGTTCGTCCGTTTAATCAAAGAAAAGGCCCGGGCGCTGGTTCTGCTGGGGGAAAGCGCCGGGGAAATTGAAAGCGTGGCCCGCCGCGAAGGTGTTCCGAATATCCTGCGCGCCGGCGGCCTGGAAGAAGCGGTCTACCTGGCGAAAAACGCCGCCCGGCCCGGTGACGTCGTCCTGCTCTCCCCCGGCTGCGCCAGCTGGGACATGTTCAAAAACTACGAGGAACGCGGAGAGCTTTTCAAACAGGTAGTCAGGAAGATGAAAAAGCGGGATGACAAAACAGGAGATAGGGGTTAGGAAATAGGGGGGAAGCAACTATGCCGGTGAGACGCCCGCCCGATTTCATCTTATTTTTAACTGTGCTGGTACTGCTCAGCGTGGGGGTGACCATGGTTTTCAGCTCCACCTTATGGTTTGCCACCCTGCCCCCCTTTAACGACACCTTCTTTTTCGTCCGCCGCCAGTTAATCTGGGCCTTCATCGGGCTGGCCGCCATGGTCATCATGATGAATTACGACTACTGGCGGCTGAAAAAGTGGGCGGGCTGGTTCCTGCTGGCCGGGCTGGTCCTGCTGGGCGTAGTCCTGATCCCCGGCGTCGGTGTATCGCGCCTTGGCGCCCAGCGCTGGTTAAATTTAGGGCCGGTCAGTTTTCAGCCCTCGGAGCTGGTTAAACTTTGCCTGGTGATCTTTACCGCTTACGGGTTGTCCCGGCGGCTGAACAGGATTCAAAGCTTCTGGGTGGGGACAGCGCCCTTTTTGCTCCTGGGGGCCTTTGCCGCCGGGCTGGTCCTTTTGCAGCCGGACCTGGGGACGGCGGTAACGATCCTGGGGATTGTGTTCCTGATGGTTTTTGCCGCCGGGGCCCGGATTAGCCAGCTCGTCCTGGTCGGGCTGCTCGGGTTGGGAGCGATCGGGGCGGCCATCAGTCAAGAACCCTACCGGCTGCGCCGTTTTCTGGCTTTTCTGGATCCGGAAAAGGACCCGCAGGGGGCGGGCTGGCACATATTGAATTCCCTGATGTCCCTGGGTTCGGGGGGTCTTTTCGGGACCGGCCTGGGGCAGGGACATTCCAAATACCTGTGGGTGCCGGAAAGGCACACAGACTTTATTTTTGCCATTATCGGCGAGGAACTGGGGTTCGTCGGGGCGGCTTTCGTCGTTTTCCTGTTCATCTTATTTATCTGGCGGGGGCTTAAAGTAGCCATTTCCTCCCCGGATTCTTTCGGCATCCTCCTGGCCACGGGAATTGTCGGCGGGATCGCCATTCAGGCCATCATCAATATCGGCGTAGTGACCAGTACCCTGCCCATCACCGGGATTACCCTGCCCTTTATCAGCTTTGGCGGCAGTTCGCTGGTCTTTACCCTAGCCGGAGTGGGGATCTTGCTTAATATCTCAAGATATAGTATACATAAATAAAAAACGGGGCATTGACAATGCGTTTTATTATTACCGGCGGGGGCACCGGCGGGCATATTTATCCCGCCCTGGCCATTGCAAAGGGCTTGCAGGAAAAATATCCGCAGGCCAAAATTTTATACATCGGGAAAGACGGAGGACCAGAGGCGGATCTGGTCCCGGCGGAAGGCTTTGCCTTCCAATCAATTCGCGTCCGGGGCCTGCAGCGCCGCCTGTCTTTGGCCAATGTGCTTGCCCTCTGGCAGGCCGGCGCCGCCTTTTTCCACGCCCGGCGAATTATCGCCGGCTTTCGGCCGCTGGCAGTCATCGGCACCGGGGGATACGTCTGCGGGCCGGTCCTGCTGGCGGCGGTTTTTTTAAAGGTACCCACCTTGATTCACGAGCAAAATGCTCTGCCGGGGGTAACCACCCGCCTGCTGGCGCGTCTGGTGAAGCTGACGGCGCTGACTTTTACCGGTTCCGAGCGGTATTTGCCGCGCGGCGCCCGGTTCAAAGTAACCGGCCTGCCGGTGCGGCCGGAGTTTTCGCCGGGCCGGCGCGAAGAAGCCCGCAAGGCCCTGGATTTGCCCCCGGAGGGCTTTTTCATTCTCTCTTTCGGGGGCAGTCAGGGCGCCCGCACCATTAACCAGGCCATGCGGGAAGTAATCGAAAGGTTTCGCCACCGGAGGGACGTCCGCATTTTACACGTTACGGGCCCTGCTCAATACGAGGAGTTTAGAAAAGGTTTTTCTCTGCCTGAAACTGGCAATACTACCATTAAACCTTATCTTTACGAAATGCCGCTGGCTCTTTCGGCGGCCGATCTGGTTGTCTGCCGGGCAGGCGCGGCCACCCTGGCCGAAATTACAGTAACCGGAACGCCGGCCATTCTGGTGCCGTATCCTTACGCAACCGGGAACCATCAGGAATTCAACGCGCGGGCCCTGGAGAGAGAAGGGGCGGCCATCGTACTGAAAGATGAAGAGCTCACCGGAGAAAAGCTGGCTAATCAGATAGAGAAACTGTTGGCCGATCCCGGCCGCCTCGAGGCGATGGCCCGGGCCGGCCGGCGGCTGGGCCGCCCCCGGGCGCTGGCGGACATTTTGCAATGTGTTGAAGAGCTGATTTTGCAGGAGACGCCGGACAAAATGTGAAATTTCGAAGACAGTTTTCCGACGACCGACGTCTGACGACTGACGACCAATTCTGGACAGGCCTTTTGCCCCTGCCGGAACACCTTCTTGATTTACGGCATATTATAAGGTGTATTCACTTGCCGGGAGGTGGAGTATAGGGCAAAGGGGCCTGGTCAAAAGTTTTTCTTCATGATCTTTTATCCGGCCACTTGAATTGAGGAGTTGAAAGTCATTGCTGGTGAGTATACCAAAGCAGGTCCATTTTATCGGGATCGGCGGCGCAGGCATGAGCGCCCTGGCCAATATCCTGCTTACCCTGGGTTATCAGGTGAGCGGCTCAGATCTGGTGGCCACGCATGTTACGCAACGGCTCGAGGCCCTGGGTGGAAAATGTTATCTTGGTCACGATGCAAACAACCTTCAAGATGCCCGGCTGGTCGTTATTTCTTCGGCCATTAACGGCGATAACCCGGAGCTGGCAAAGGCCAGAGAAAAGGGGATTCCGGTGATCCACCGGGCGGAACTGCTGGCCTGGTTAATGAGCAGGCAGAAAGGGGTTGCCGTTGCCGGCGCCCACGGGAAAACCACCACTACTTCCATGCTGGCGCTGACCCTGGAAAAAAACGGACTCGACCCCACCATTATCATCGGAGGTGAATTGAACGACATCGGCGGGAACGCAAAATTGGGGCGGGGCGAGTACGTGGTGGCCGAAAGCGACGAAAGCGACGGTTCCTTTTTGAAATTAAAGCCGCTGGCCGCAATTGTCACCAATATTGAGGACGATCACCTGGATCATTACGGCTCGCTGGAAAATATAAAAGCGGCCTTCCGGGCTTTTCTCGGCAGCCTGCCGGGGCACGGCAGGGCCGTGGTCTGCCTTGACGATCCGAATATCCGGGAGGTTGTCGCGGGTTTAAACGTTCCTTTGGTTACCTACGGCCTTGATCACCGGGCAGACTATACGCTCGGGGAAATAGTTTTGCAAGGGCGCCAGACCAAGGGGGAAGTTTATTACCGGGGAAGCCGCCTGGGGGTTCTGGAGCTTTTTGTGCCCGGGCGCCATAACCTTTTGAATGCCCTGGCGGTGGTGGCGCTGGCGCGCTGGCTGGGGCTGGAGTTTGCCGGGATTGCCGGGGCCCTCAAAGAGTTTCGGGGAGTGGGGAGGCGCTTTCAATTCATTGGCGAGGCCGGGGGAGTCCGGGTATTTGACGATTACGCCCACCATCCCACGGAGATCAAGACTACCCTGCAGGCTGCCCGGACGCTAAAGCCCTCCCGGGTGGTGGCCTTTTTCCAACCCCACCGTTACACCCGGACGGCTTTGTTACATGAGCGGTTCGGCGAAGCTTTCCGGGATGCCGATTTAATTTTCATGACGGAAATCTACAGTGCCGGTGAACCTCCCATCGAGGGCGTCTCCACGCGCCTGATTATCGACGCCGTCGAAAAGTACGACGGACGGCCGGTCGTTTATTTTCCGGGCATCGACGAGGCAGTCCGGCACCTTGCCGATCTTGTTGTGCCGGGGGACCTGGTGCTGACCCTGGGGGCGGGAAACATCTGGACGGCCGGGAAAAAGCTGCTGGCGCAACTGGAGAAAAAGCGCGCCGGAACATAACATAGAGAGAGAAAAAGGGAAAGGATGGCGGGGGGTGCGGGAAAAAAGCACGCTCGCTCGTGAGCTGATGCGCCTTTTGCCCGGCCAGGTGCGCCTGGACGAGCCGATGAAGCTGCATACCACCTGGCGGATCGGCGGTCCGGCCGACCTGTTTGTCGAACCGGACGGGGTGGCCAGCTTAGCACAAGCGCTGGCTTTCGCCCGCCGGGAAAACCTTCCCGTTACGGTTATCGGCAACGGCTCCAATTTGCTGGTCAAAGACGGCGGCATCCGCGGCCTGGTCGTGAAAATCGGCGGCGGCTTCCGCTGGTTAAACATTCAGGGCAGCCGGATCACCGCCGGAGCGGGAACCGGGCTCGCCCGTTTAACCGGGGCGGCAAAGGAGGCGGGGGTCGGCGGGTTTGAGTTTTTGGCCGGGATTCCGGGCACGGTCGGCGGTGCCGTGGTCATGAATGCGGGGGCGTTCGGAAAGGCGACCAGCGATCTCTGCGAAAGCGTGCAGCTGATGGATGAAACGGGCCGGCTTGCCGAGCGCCCGGGCGCCGCCCTTGGTTTTGGCTACCGCACGAGCAATTTACAGGGCAGCAAACTGATTGTTATTGCCGCCGTTTTTCGGGGAACGTATCGTGAACCGCAGGCCATCCAGGCAGAAATGGAGGATCTTTTCAACAGGCGGAAAAAAACCCAGCCGCTCGGCCATCCCAGTGCCGGGAGCGTTTTTCGGAACCCTCCCGGGGTCAGCGCCGGATTTTTAATCGAGCACGCCGGCGGCAAAGGGATGCGCGCCGGGGACGCGGCGGTCTCGCCCGTTCACGCCAACTTTATCGTGAACCTGGGGAGCGCGACCGCCCGCGACGTATTAAAGTTAATTGAACAGGTAAAGATCGCCGTCCGGGAGAAATATGCAATTGAACTGAAGCCGGAGGTGCAAATTATCGGCGAGGATTAGGCAAAGACGAAAGGTGTGTGGTGCGCCGTGGACAGGCTGATGATTTTAGGAAGGACTCGCTTGCAGGGAAAGGTGCGGGTGAATGGAAGCAAAAATGCCAGTCTGCCTATTTTAGCGGCCAGTATCTTGAGTCCCGGACAGAGCGTGATTAAAGATGTGCCCCGTTTGCAGGATATCACGACTATGGGTGACGTCCTGTCTTCCCTGGGAGCGCGGGTTTTCCGCGACGGTCCGGATATTACGGTGGACACCGCCAATATTTATTCCGTGGAAGTAGAAGAAGCCTTGATGCGGCGGATGCGGGCCTCGAACCTGGTGCTGGGTCCTTTGGTGGGGCGTTTTCGGGAAGCAAAAATCTCTCAGCCGGGAGGGTGCAATATCGGCTCCCGGCCCATGAACCTCCATTTAAAAGGGCTGCGTGCTATGGGGGTGGAAATAAACGAGGAATTCGGCTATATTTCCGCCCGGGCCGGCAGGCTGACGGGTGCCGAGATTCAGCTGGACTTTCCCAGCGTGGGGGCAACGGAAAATATTATGATGGCCGCCGTTTACGCCGAGGGCGTAACGGTAATCAGGAACGCCGCCCGGGAGCCGGAAGTGGTTGATCTCCAGAATTTTCTAAATTGCCTGGGGGCCAGGATCACCGGGGCCGGAACGGACATCATCAGAATCGAGGGCGTTCGTGAGCTGCGCCCCGCTGTGCACCAGGTCATCCCGGACCGGATTGAGGCGGGCACCTACATGATCGCGGCGGCGATTACGGGCGGGGATTTGACGATTGTCAACGTAATCCCCGAACACCTGCGCGCGCTGATGGCGAAGCTGGCCGAAGCCGGGGCGGAGATCGAAACGGGCGACGATTACGTCCGCGTCCGGGGCCCCCAGAGGCCGCAGGCCGTAGATGTAAAAACCATGCCTTACCCGGGTTTTCCTACCGATCTGCAGCCGCAGATGATGGCCCTGCTGACTTTGGCGGAAGGGACCGGCATAATTACGGAAACGATTTTCGAGAACCGGTTCAAACACGTCAGCGAACTGCGGCGGATGGGGGCGGAAATCAAGGTGGAGGGCCAGACGGCCATTATTAAAGGGAAAAAGAAACTCTCCGGGGCGCCGGTGGAAGCCAGCGACCTGCGCGCCGGGGCGGCCCTGGTGCTGGCCGGCATGGCGGCTGAAAACGGCACCATCGTCGAAGGGGTGGAACATATCGACCGCGGCTACGAACGCATCGAACAAAAGTATAACGCTCTGGGAGCAAGGATAACGAGAATCAGGAGTTAAGAATCAGGAAGGAAGTAGACCCCCATGCCGCTTTTTTCGCGGCACCAGCCACATTCAGTCGCCGGTCGTCGGACGTCAGGCGTCAGAAACAATGCGCGAAACATAAACTTTCTGAAGGCAGTCTTCCGATGTCCGACATCTGACGACTGACGACCGATATGGCCGGCGCCTTAAGCATATGTCGCTCATGGCAAATCGAACGGCGGGCCGCCCCCGGCACTCAGCTTAGAAATTTGTTTTCTGTCAATTGGGGTTTAATTTAAGTTTGATCCATTAGACATGCAACTAAACATGCAACTCCACGCAAAGGCTGAGTGCCGGGCGTTCTCTGTTGGTGCCACGAAAGTGGCATGGAGGTTTAATTTCTAATTTCTGTCCCCCCAACCCTGATCCCATTGGACAAGCATTTAACTAACTGATATAATATAAAGGGATTATGGATAAAAATGGCTGCGGTATTGGCGGCTTAAACAGGGAACAATATGGGCAGACGGAAGCTAAATTTCGGCGAAACAATTTTTTTTATTTTGCTTATTGTGCTGGCGGCATATGTGCTTTTCGTTTCGCCTTTATTTACCGTCCGGGAAATTGCGGTCACGGGGAACCGGGAATTGACTCCGGAAATAATTATCAGCCATTCAGGCATAACCACGGGCACCAATATCTTTAAGGTTAATTTGGGCCAGGCCGCGGCCGGGATTAAGCTGCTGCCGGCGGTTAAGGAAGTGCACCTCCACCGGGATTTTCCCGGCCGGATCAACATCAAAATTGTCGAAAGAAAACCGGTCGCGCTGCTGCCGGCAAGATACGGATTTATTGCCGTCGATGAAGACGGCGTTTATCTGCGCAAGGCGCGCATTGGCGAAGAGGGTCTGCCGGTGGTGACCGGCTTGACTTTCGATCTTCCGCCGCCCGGCCAGCCCGTCCGGAACGATCGCCTGCCTGTTGTTCTGGAAGTGATCGGGAACCTTCCCACCGGACTGGTGGACG
>JBFMEJ010000015.1:4103-12923 GCA_040753275.1 Bacillota bacterium | reverse complement strand
TTCTTAAAACCGAATTCTAAAGCGTAGCCTTTTCCCCTTTGGTTTTTGTTAAAGCGCTCAAATACGGTGGCGTTGAGCGAACGGGCGATCCGGGCGGTGTTGTCCGTACAGTTGTCGGCAATTACAAAAACCTCATACAACTCTTTGGGGTATTTAAGTTGCCATATGCTCTTCAGTAACTCTCCAATCACCTTTTCTTCATTATGGGCGGCGATGACGATGGCAAAAGACTTTGTCGGCGGATCTTTGTAATCCTCTCGTTTCCTCCGCAAGGAGAAGATTGAAATGCCAATGTAGTACAGAGTGATCATCGACAGGACGGTTTGAAAAATCGCCAGTGATTCATCCATCAACTCTTCCTCCAGGATAGAATTGTCAGTGGTGATCACCATCTTCCAATAATAGTATACTTTGTTGTCCAAAAGTGCAAGACTTATTTATTCCATTTTTAATAAGTTGTCCCATTTCTCTTGAACATAAAGCATGAGCCAGGAGATCGAACACAGCCGGCGCTTGCCCGGAGAGGCTATAAGGTTTTTGGGCCATCACCCAGCAGGTGGCCACTTCGTCCATTGAGCCGAAGATTACCTGCCTGGCGAGATAAACGTTCAGGTTCTCCCGGAAGATCCCTTTGGCTATCCCTTCCGAAACAATCTCTTCGATCAGCCGGTAGTATCCCCTTAAAGGTTCGGCAATCCGTTTGCGGATGGACGGGTGGGACTGGCGCAGCTGCACCTGCAAAACGGCTGCCAGATTACGGTCTGCCTCCAAATTCGAAAAATGCATCTGGACTAACAATTTTAACTTTTTCAGAGGATCGTCGACCGCCTGGAGTTTATTGCGGACAAGGGTAATGTATTCGCCCATTTTGTCTTTAAAGATAGAGATCAAAACGTCTTCTTTGTTTTGGAAATACAAATAGATAGTACCCTCCGCCACCCCCGCTTCTTTGGCGATTTTCGACACCTGGGCGCTGTGGTAGCCATGTTCGGCGATTACCTTGATTGCTGCTTCAATAATCGCTTGATATTTATCCTTTGTTTTTTTTGACACGACTATACTCTCCCTTATAAAAACAGAAATCAGGGTTAGGGAATTGGGTTTAGGGATAGATACTTGTTGGCCAAATTCTTTATGGAGAGGTAAGTCCTCATGGGCAACTCCCTGAAAAAGATCGGGCACAAAGTTTTCCAGGCACAAAGGCACAAAGCGACAAAGGAACAAAGGGACAAAGGGATAAGGCACAAAGGCACAGGGATAAGAAACAGGGACGTGAAGACAAAGGAAAACCATCGCTTTTTACTTTGTGCCTCTGTGCCTTAGTGTCTCTGCTCAAACGACGTATTTCTCCGCTTCCAGCATCCGGCCGGTAATTTGCCGGCGCAGGCGGATGAGGTCGATGGGCTGGTATTTGCAAAGCCGTTTGGCGATGGCCAGCTGGGTGCTCAGCAAGTCGCCCTCGAAGATAAAGGCCAGGGATTCCCGCGTTAATTTCTCCAGGAGCGGGAAATTATCGTAGAGGTAGCCCCGGGCCAGATCCAGCTTGGCGGCGGCGGTTTCCGGATCGGCTTCCCAGGCCTTCAGCGCCCTTAAAACAGCGCTTTCCATGGCGTAAATCTGAATGGCAAGATCGGCCAGGATGCCGATAATTTCCTGCTGGTTGGCCAGTTTGTCGCCGTATTTTTCTACGGCCTGCCCGCCAATCAACAGGAAGAGTTTTTTCGCCCGCACCAGCATGTCCCTTTCCGCCGCCAGCGGTTTGCCGTCGTCTTCCGGCAGGGCGGTGCGCAAATTTAAAATTTCTTTGGCGAGCGCCTGGGCAGCATCGATCAGGGGCAATTGCCCTTTGAATGCTTTCCGCACCAGTGTGGCCGGAATGATCAGCCGGTTGATCTCGTTGGTACCCTCAAAAATGCGGTTGATTCTGGCGTCCCGGTAAAAGCGTTCCGCGGGATATTCCTGAATATACCCATAGCCCCCGTAGATCTGGACCATTTCGTCCACGATGTAATCCAGCGCCTCGGAACCGAGGACTTTGCAAATCGAACATTCGATGGCGTATTCCTCGATGGCGGCGGCTATTTCCCGGCCGGCCTGTTTGCCCTGGAGAGCCTCTTCGATGACCCCCGTCAGGCGGTAGACGGCGCTTTCGGCGGCATAGGCCTTGGCGGCCATCTGGGCGAATTTATGCTGGATGAGGCCGAATCTGGCGATGGGGGTATTGAATTGATGGCGCTGCAGGGCGTACTGAAGAGCCAGGTTGATTGCCCGGCGGGCGGAGCCCACGCACCCCGCGCCCAGTTTCAGCCGGCCGATGTTCAAAATGTTGAAGGCAATCACGTGCCCCCGGCCGATTTCCCCCAAAACGTTTTCCACGGGCACCGGTGCGTCTTCAAAAATCAGGCTGCGCGTGGATGAGCCTTTAATGCCCATCTTTTTTTCTTCCGCCCCGAGGCTGAATCCGGGGGTATTTCTTTCCACGATGAAAGCGGTAAAATGTTGGCCGTCGATCTTCGCGTAGGTGGTAAAAATGTCTGCAAACCCGGCGTTGGTGATGAAGATTTTCTCACCATTTAAAAAATAGGATTTGCCGTCGGGGCTTAAGACAGCCCTGGTGCGGGCGGCCAGGGCGTCGGAGCCGGCGCCGGGTTCGGTTAAAGCATAGGCCCCAATTAATTTTCCGCTGGCCAGTCCGGGCAAATACCGTTTTTTCTGGTCCTCGTTGCCGAATAACACGATGGGGAGGGAGCCGATCCCGGTGTGGTCCCCGTGCCCCAGGGCAAAAGCGCCGCCGATCGAGACGTTTTCCGTGATCAGCATGGAAGCAATTTTCCCCAGGTCAGAGCCGCCGTATTCCTCCGGGATGTCGGCGGAAAGCAGGCCCAACTCGCCCGCCTTTTCCAGTAGTTCGCGCATCAGGCCTTCTTTTTGGGCCTCCAGCTCGGCATCGCGGGGCATGACTTCCTTTTCCACGAAATCGGCCACCGTTTGCGCGATCAGCCGGTGTTCTTCGGTGAGGTCCTCGGGTGTGAAAACGTCCGCGGGATTGCTCTGTTCCAGTAAAAAAGCGCCGCCTTTGGGAAGCATCTTCATTCTCCTTTCTTTGCTTTCGATCGGCGATCTTCCATGGTAATCGTTCACGCGCGTTCAAATACTGCCGCGGCGCCCATGCCGCCGCCGATGCACATGCTCACCACGCCGTAGCGGGCCTGCCGGCGTTTCATTTCGTAAAGCAGGGTGGTGGTGAGCTTGGCGCCGGTGCAGCCCAGGGGGTGGCCCAGGGCGATGGCGCCGCCATTGGGATTGATTTTCGCCGGGTCCAGCGCCAGTACTTTGATGCAGGCCAGCGCCTGGGCGGCAAAGGCTTCGTTCAGTTCAAACAGGTCAATCTGGTCCGCCGTCAAGCTGGCCAGTTTGAGCGCCTTGGGAATGGCCACGGTGGGGCCCATGCCCATGATTTCGGGCGGGCAGCCGCCTACGGCGTAGGTCCGGAAAACCGCCAGGGGCTTTAGCCCCAGGGCTTCTGCCTTGCGGCGGCTCATCAGCACCAGGCAGGCCGCTCCGTCGCTGGTTTGGGAAGAGTTGCCCGCGGTAACCGTGCCGCCCAATTTAAAAGCAGGTTTCAGCTTGGCCAGGGCTTCCAGGCTGGTGTCCGGGCGGACTCCCTCGTCGGTATCGAAGACAAAGCTGTTTTCCACCATTTTGCCGTTTTCCCAGAACTTTTCCGTAATCGTAAGGGGAACGATTTCCTCTTTGAACTTTCCTTCTTGAATGGCTGCCGTTGCTTTCTGGTGGCTGGCCAGGGCAAAGGCGTCCTGTTCTTCCCGGGAAATCTGATACCGTTCGGCCACGTTTTCGGCCGTGTAGCCCATGCCCATGTAGGCTTCCGGAATGGCGGCCATCAGTTCCGGGTCGGGACTGATCTTGTTGCCGCCCATGGGCACCAGGCTCATGCTTTCCACCCCGCCGGCCAGGCAGACCTCCGCAAACCCGGACATGATTCTGGTGGCGGCGATGGCGACGGCTTCCAGGCCGCTGGAGCAGAAACGGTTGATGGTGGCCCCCGGAACGCTGTCAGGCAGACCGGCCCGCAGGACAATTAACCGCCCCACGTTCATTCCCTGTTCGGCTTCCGGAAAAGAACAGCCGAAAATAACGTCGTCGATTTCGGCGGGGTCGAGGACGCCGGCCCCGACCCGGGCCAGGGCTTCCTTCACCACGCTGCTGGCCAGGTATTCCGGGTGCGTGTTTTTCAGCTTCCCCCGGGGCGCTTTCCCGACCGCCGTCCTGACCGCACTGACGATAACAGCTTCTTGCATTTTAAAAAGCCTCCCTTCGAAGTAGGAATTAGGAATTGTTAATTCCGCAGCGGTTTGCCGGTGGCCAGCATGTGGCGGATTCGTTCCCTGGTTTTGGGTTCGCCCAGCAAACTTAAAAAACCTTCTCTTTCCAGGTCCAGGAGGTTTTGTTCGGTTGCTTCCGTGCCCGGCGTGACGTCCCCGCCGCACATTACGTAGGCAATCTTTTTCGCGATCAAGGCATCGTGGTCGCTGATGTGGTTGCCCCAGCGCATGCTGGCGATGGCCAGTTCCAGGGCGGCGTAGCCGCTGCTGCCCACCACCTTGATTTTCCGGGGCCGCGGGGGCCGAAAACCGTTTTGGGCCATTTGCAGGACCAGCTTCTTGGCGTCGCCGATGACCCGCTCGCGGTACATGGTGATTTGGTCGGTAGGGCGCATGTAGCCGAGCTTGATCGCCTCCGGCCCGCTGGTGGAAACTTTCGCCATGGCCACGGTCTGGAACGCCCGGTTGATTAAAGGCTGCGCCGTGTTCACGCCGCCCACCCGCAGTTCGTCCGCGGGCGTTGT
Organism: Bacillota bacterium; assembly: GCA_040753275.1. GTDB lineage: Bacteria > Bacillota > Desulfotomaculia > Desulfotomaculales > Nap2-2B > JAIMBK01. The sequence goes on along the minus strand of JBFMEJ010000015.1, from coordinate 8,056 downwards.
CAGCTCCATGGCCCGCCAGACCATTTCCTTGCAGCCGCCGCCGGCGGGAAGCAGGCCCACGCCCACCTCCACCAGGCCCATGTAGGTTTCCGCGTACGCATTCATTTTATGGCAATGCAGGCAGAGTTCGCAGCCGCCGGCTACGGCCATGCCGTGGGGCGCCGCCACTACCGGCTTTAAGCAGTACTTCAAGGCCATGTTGGTGTTTTGAAATTCCCGGACCATCAGGTCCAGTTCGTCCCATTCCTCTTCTTCCGCTTCCATGAGCAGCAGCATCAGGTTGGCACCCACCGAGAAATGCCGGCCGTAGTTGCCGATCACCAGGCCTTCATATTTTTTCTCCACTTCTTTGACGGCAAACTGAAGCATTTGCACAATGTCGGCGCCGATGGAATTGGCCTTGCTGTGAAATTCCAGGCAGATCACCCCGTCACCCAGGTCAAGGAGGGTGGCTCCGGGGTTTGTTTTGATGACCCGTCCCTTTTCTTTAAGCGGAGCCAGGAAGATGACTCCCTCGGGAATGGTTTCCGGCCGGAATGTTTTGCGGGCGGGATCGTAGACATAACGATCGCCGTCTTTCTTCTGGTAAAATGAACCGGCTCCTTCCGCCAGCAGCTGCTCCACCACCGGGGGAACCGCTTCCCCTTCGGCGCGGAGCCGTTCGGCCACCTGCGCCACGCCCAGGGCGTCCCACACTTCAAAGGGCCCCAGCTCCCAGTTGAAGCCCCACTTCATTGCCTGGTCGACGGCCTCGATGTCGTCGGCAATTTCCCCCAGTTTGTTGGCGGCGTAGACCAGGGTTTCCTTTAAAATCCGCCAGGCAAACCGGGCGCCCTTGTCCTCACCGAAGGCGAGGGCTTTTAGTTTATTGGGAAGGCCTTCGACGTTTTTGGCCAATTCCAGGGAATTAAACTTCACCTTTTCCTTGGGCCGGTATTCCATGGTCCGGTAGTCAAGAACAAGCGGTTCTTTCCCCTTTTCTTTTTTGTAGAAACCCTGGCGGGTCTTGTCCCCCAGCCATTTATTGGCCAGCATTTGCTCCAGGAAAGAAGGCACGGTGAAAATTTCTTTTTCGGCGGGATCGGTCAGGGTTTCCCGCAGGTTCTGCGCCACGTGCCAGAGGACGTCCAGGCCCACCATGTCCAGCGTCCGGAAGGAGGCGCTTTTCGGCCGGCCCATGACCGAACCCGTCAGGGCGTCTACCTCTTCCACGGTCAGCTCCAGGTCCAGCATGGCCCGGATGGTGGCGAACATGCCGTAGGTGCCGATGCGGTTGGCGATAAAGTTGGGCGTATCTTTGCAGATGACGACCCCCTTGCCGAGGACGCGCCCGGCGAAATCCTTCAGGAAGGCAAGAACCTCCGGCAGGGTTTCCTGGTTGGGGATGAGTTCCAAAAGTTTCATGTAGCGGGGCGGGTTAAAAAAGTGCGTGCCTAAAAAGTACTGCTTGAATTCACGGGAGCATTTGGCGCAGATCTGGTTCACCGGGATGCCGGAAGTGTTGGTGCTGACGATGGCGTCCGGCCGGCGGTATTTCTCTACCTTTTCAAAAAGGGCCTGCTTGATGTCCAGGCGTTCGATGACCGCCTCGATAATCCAGTCGGCCTCGGCAAGTTTCGGCAGGTCGTCTTCCAGGTTGCCGGGGGTAATCAGTTCGATGTTTTCCGGCACGTAGAGGGCGGCCGGCTTCGCCTTGAGCAGTTGCTCGCAGGCCTGGCGGGAAAGCCGGTTGCGCACCAGCGGGTGGTCCAGCGCCAAGTTTTTGGCCTTTTCCTCCGGGGTAAGTTCTTTGGGCACGATGTCCAAAAGGAGGGTGGGAATCCCGGCGTTGGCCAGGTGCGCGGCAATCGCCGCCCCCATTACCCCTGCGCCCAGCACCGCGGCTTTGTTGATGGTGAACTTCATGGACGGAAAACCTCCTTTTGCTTTGGATTTCTGAATGATTGCTCATTCATTAATTAAATTAAATGTAAAGGATTTTTCTTTTCCAGTCAAGACTAATTTTTGGCTAAATTTTTGGCTATTGTAAATTCTGAACGGGATATAGTAGAATATGGTTGACGTTTTGCGTTCAAGTTTCTTCCGGGAAGGAGTTTTAACTTACATGGAGTTATGGGTTATTTTTACCACGGCTTTTTTAGTCGGTCTGTCGGGGGCAATGATGCCCGGTCCGCTGCTCACGGTAACCATCGGGGAGAGCGCCAGGCGGGGGTTTATCGCCGGGCCGCTGATCGTTTTGGGCCACGGCATCCTGGAAGGAGCGCTGGTGGTCGCCCTGGCCCTGGGACTGGCGGCATTTTTAGCCGCTTCGGCGGTGGCCAAGGGAATTGCGCTGGTGGGCGGGCTTTTCTTGCTTTACCTGGGGTGGGGAATGTTTAAAGACGCCCGGTCGGGAAGGGTGGAACTGGCTTTTCCGTCCGGCCGGGACACCGCCGCCGGCTGTGCCGCCGCCAATCCGCAGGAAATAAGCGGAGAAAAAACCGGCTGCGCATCGATCGCGGACCGCCGCCTGGTGGAAAAAGGAGGAGAAAGTTTCGCCGGAGGTTCCGCCAGGCCGGCGAAGGGGATGCATCCGGTGCTGGCGGGAATTTTCATCAGCCTTTCCAACCCTTACTGGAGTCTGTGGTGGGCGACCGTCGGTTTAGGCTACATAACCATCTCTTTAAAACAGGGGTCCCTTGGTCTGGCCAGCTTTTTCACCGGCCACATCCTGTCCGACCTGGCCTGGTATTCGCTGGTGGCCGGAATGATCGCCGGCGGGCGGCGCTTTTTAAAACCGGTTGTCTACCAGGGAATTCTGGCCATTTGCGGGCTTTTCCTGATCGGCCTGGGCGGATACTTCGTTTTCTGGGGGGTAACCGCATAGAGAGCCGGGCCAGGGCCCTGAGATAACAGGATGCGGAAGAGGCGGCAGGGGGCGGGGGCGCAAAGTAAGAAAAGGAAAAGGAGCCGCGGAAAGCGAAGATGGATACTTACATCCTTGACGAAGTCCTTGCGGAAAAAAGAGAGAAAAGAGAAAAAATTAGAAGGCAACAGGTCAGAAAAGTTTTCGCCGCTCTGGATAAACTGGCCGGGGTAGTGAATTTTCAGGAAGCGTATATCTTCGGATCCCTGGCCAGGCCTTACGCATTTAATCCGGAATCAGACGTGGATATAGGTTTTTCCGGGCTAAAAGACGAGGATTTCTTTAAAACGATTGCTTTTTTATCCAATGTGCTCGGCAGGGAGGTGGACGTGATTCAGCTGGAAGGGCACCGGTTAAAGAATAAAATTTTGAGAGAAGGGATAAGATGGAGAAAGCACAGCTGGCCGTCTTAAGAGCGGAAATAGAGACCCAGCTCAAAGAAATAAAAGAGATCTACGCCAGGATAGAGGAAAGACGAAAGAAAAAGGATCAGATCACCATAGAAAGCCTGGGCTACCAGCTTCATAATTTATACTGCGCTTTTGAAGATCTTTTTGAAATTGTTGCCCGGACCTTTGAAAATCAAATCGAGAACAAAAGTCGTTACCACAGTGAGTTGCTGAAAAGAATGGCCATCTCTATCGAAGGGGTCAGGCCCGCCTTGATTTCCAAAGAGAGCTACCCCTTGCTTGATAACTTAAGAGCTTTCCGGCACTTTTTCCGGCATGCGTACACGCAGAGCCTGGACGAAAGAAAGCTTGCCATCGTACTGGAGGATGCGTTGCGATTAAAAGATCTTTATGAAAAGGAAGCAGCCGGATTTCTTAATCTGTTGGGGAATACTGAATCAGCTAAAAAGAAAAGCGCCGGAAAGGAAAAGGGACCGAAATAAGGCGGCCCCGAAGCATATATCACTCCCGGCAAATCAAACGGCGGGCCGGGAATTTTCATCTTCCGTTGGCTTTCATAAAAAATCGGTATGGAGGTCTAACTCTCAACCCCTAATTCCTAACCCCTAATTCCTGTTTTTAGGAGGGTTGCTTATGCC
>JBFMEJ010000015.1:0-4093 GCA_040753275.1 Bacillota bacterium | reverse complement strand
CATCCTCCCATTATGGGCCCGGAGGTGGGCCGGGAGCAGGCCAAAAAGGTTGCTTCTTCCCAGGGGGCCATGCGGGAGTTGAGCAGGCGGTTGAAAGAAAGCGGGGCGGAAGTCATGGTGATGATTTCTCCCCATGCGCCCGTCTTCCGGGACGCCGTGGCGATCAACGTCCAACCGCGCTTAAAAGGAAGTTTAAAACAGTTCGGGGCTGCTGAGGTAAGTTTTACTCTGGAAAACGATCTGGCCCTGGCGGCCGAAATTGACGCCCGGGCGCAAGAGATGGGAATCCCCGTCGTCCGGCTGGACGAAAACCTGTTGCGCCGCTATCAAGCGGATTTAGAGCTGGACCACGGCTTTCTGGTGCCTCTCTCTTTTATCCTGCGGGAAGGTGTTGAACTGCCTTTCGTGCCCGTTTCGATGGCTTTTTTGCCGGGCGAGCGTTTATACGCCTTCGGCGCGGCGGTACAAAAGGCCGCCGCCCGGTTAAACAAAAAGGTTGCCGTCCTGGCTAGCGGCGACCTCTCGCACCGCCTGACCAGGGACGCCCCGGCCGGATATGACCCCCGCGGGGAAGAGTTTGACCGGGCAATGGTCGCCCTGGTGCAAAAGGCCGATCCTGAAGGTATTCTGCGCCTGGACGAAGAGCTGGTGGTGCGCGCCGGGGAATGTGGACTGAGGCCGATCATTATGCTCTTTGGGGCGCTGGACGGGTTAAACCTTCAGGCAGAGGTTCTTGCTTACGAAGGGCCTTTTGGCGTGGGTTACCTGGTGGCCGCCTTGACTCCCCGGGGGCCGGCTCCGGAGAGGTCGATTGTGGAAAAAATCCGGGCTCAACAGAAAACGAAGCTGGACGAAAAAAAATCTAAGGAGAGTTTTCTGGTCCGGTTGGCCCGACGCACCCTGGAAAATTATTACGCAACGGGCCGGGTTGAAGTGCCGCGGGAAAACATCCCCGAGGAATATCAGAAGCAGGCGGGAACATTCGTTTCCTTGAAAAAATACGGGCAGTTGCGGGGGTGCATCGGGACCATTCTGCCTCAGCATCGAAACGTGATCGAAGAGGTCGTGCACAATGCGATCAGTGCCGCCACCCGGGATCCGCGCTTTTATCCTGTCCGCAGGGAAGAGCTGGCCGAACTGACTATTTCCGTCGATGTCTTGAACGAGCCCGAGCAGGTCGCCGGGCTGGCCGATCTGGACCCCAGGAAATACGGTGTCATTGTCCGTTCCGGCAGCCGCTCCGGTGTATTGCTGCCTGACCTGGAAGGGGTTGACACGGCCGAAGAGCAGGTGGCCATTGCCAGGCAAAAGGCGGGCATCGGCCCCGGGGAGCCCGTGGAACTGTATAGGTTTACGGTGGAAAGGTACACATGATTGGGGTGGAAAAATGCTGCCGTTTGACCGGTACAAGGAGAAAGGTCGGCCAAAACGGGAAGGAGCTCAGGGAGAAAGTTAATGCGCGAGGCGCTTTTTTACGAAAAGAAGGAAGACGGGCGGGTGTTCTGCCGCCTGTGCCCCCGGTTGTGCACTATCCGCCCCGGACACACCGGCTTTTGCCGGGTCCGGCAGAATCAAGACGGCGTCCTTTGCGCGTTGAATTACGGCAGATGCACGGCGGCGGCCCTGGACCCCATCGAAAAAAAACCCCTCTACCATTTTTATCCCGGCTCCTCCATCTATTCTCTGGGCACGCTGGGCTGCAACCTGCACTGCGGCTTTTGCCAAAATTGGGAGATTGCCCATGGCGATCCCCATACCTTCGCCATCACCCCGCGGGAAGCGGTGGAAACAGCCCTGGCATACCAAAACGGAAGATCGGATTGTGTCGGGATTGCCTATACCTATTCCGAACCCTTTATGTGGTACGAATTCGTCTTCGACACCGCCCGGCTGGCCAGAGAAAAAGGGCTGAAAAATGTCCTGGTCACCAACGGATATATCAACCCAGAGCCTTTAGAAGAAATTTTACCCTTCATCGACGCGCTGAACATCGACGTGAAAGGTTTTCGCGACGAGTACTACCGCCGGACGTGCGCCGGGAGGCTGGCGCCGGTTAGGCGCACGGTGGAGTTAACGCATTCCCGCTGCCACGTGGAGCTCACCACCCTGCTGGTTCCCGGCTTAAATGATTCCCCGGAGGAAATCGGCGGGCTGGTGGACTGGGTGGCCGGTTTGAATAAAGAAATTCCTTTGCATTTTTCCCGGTATTTCCCGCACTACAAAATGGACCTGCCGCCGACACCCCTGGAGACCCTGCGCAGGGCCGCCGGGACGGCCCGGGAAAAGTTGCGTTACGTTTACGTCGGCAACGCTCCGCAGCTCAAAATGGAAGACACCTTTTGTCCCCAGTGCGGGCTGAAGCTGATCGAGCGCTATGCCTACACGGTGAAAATAGCGGGCTTAATGGACGACAACCGCTGCCGCCGGTGCGGTTTCACCGTCCGCCTGATCCGGTAAACCCTAATCCCAAACTCAGGAGTGACCGCAAAATGGAGCCGGTTTTTGCGCTGGATATCGGCACCCGGACGGTAATCGGTATTGTGGGCGCCCGAAAAAATGATAAATTCCTCATCCTTGCCCAGGAAATGGTGGAGCACGCCGGCCGGGCCATGTTTGACGGGCAGATCCACGACATCCCGCAGGTCGCCGCGGCCGTCCGGAAGGTGAAGGACGGACTGGAGAGAAAACTGGGCGCAAAACTGGAAAGGGCGGCCATCGCCGCAGCCGGCCGGGCGCTGGTCACCAGCCGGATCGCTGTTGAGCAAAAAGTGAACGAATCCGGGGAGATTGATGAAAATACCGTCCGGAGCCTGGAATTGATTGCCGTGCGCAGGGCTCAGGAACAACTGGCACAAAAGGCGGATTTAAGGGACCGCTATTATTACGTCGGGCACAGCGTCGTTTCCTATTTTTTGGACGGCTTCCCCATTTCCAATCTGATCGGGCACCGGGCCGGAGTGATCGGGGCCGACGTCCTGGCCACTTTTTTGCCGGCTTCCGTGGTGGACAGCCTTTTTTCCGTGCTTGCCCGCGTGGGCCTGCAGCCGTTAAACCTGACGCTGGAGCCGATTGCCGCGGTGGAGGTGATCATCCCCGACGGCTTAAGGCTCTTGAACCTCGCTCTGGTCGATATCGGCGCCGGCACTTCCGACATCGCCATTACCAGCGAAGGCAGCATAATTGCCTACGGAATGGTGCCCCTTGCCGGCGACGAAGTGAGCGAGGCCATTGCCGAGAGCTGTCTGGTTGATTTCCCCACGGCCGAGCAAATCAAACGCCGCCTCAGGAACGGCCAGGAAATTACGTACACGGATATTCTGGGCAATCAAGAGACAATCGCCGCCGCGGATTTGCTCCAGCTCCTGGACCCGGTTTTAGACCGGCTGGCGGGGGAAATCGCCGGCGCCATTTTAAACTTAAACGGCGGCCGGCCGCCGAAATCCGTCTTCTGCATCGGCGGGGGTGCCCAGGTGCCGGGATTAACTGACCGGATAGCAGGTAAACTGGCCATCAACCCCCGGCGGGTAGGTTTGAAAGACAGGGCGGCGCTGAAAGATTTCGCCGCCCCGGAAGAAGATCCCGCCGCCGGGCCGGAAGGGGTTACGGTGGTCGGAATTGCGGCCGTAGCGCTGAAAAATGCCGGCCATACCTTTATTGAGTTAAAAATTAACGATAAAGTTTACCAGGTTTTTAATTTCCCCGGCCTGCGGGTTTCCCACGCCTTAAGCCACATCGATTTTACGCCGCGCCAGTTGATTGCCCGCGACGGCAGGGATTTAAGGTTTTTCTTGAACGGCCGGGAAGAAGTTGTCCGGGGGGAACTGGCCAGGCCGGCGGCGGTTCTGGTCAACGGCCGGCCGGCCAACCTGCAGACGCCGGTTCAAGCCGGGGATGCGATTACTTTTCTGCCTGCGCAAAACGGCCGCGATGCCCGGGCCCTGGTGAAAGATTTTTTGCCGCCGGAGTTGACGATAAACGTTACTTTTAACGAAAAAAGGATAAGTCTCCAGCCGGTCTGCAGCTTGAACGATCTGGTCGTTAATCCGGAAGCGGAAATCCACGACGACGATCACCTGGTCATTGACGCCCGCCA
>JBFMEJ010000014.1:0-13060 GCA_040753275.1 Bacillota bacterium | reverse complement strand
AGGGCCTTCGCCCCTTTTCCGCCTGTGCGGATGCTATAAAAGCGCCCGGGCCGCCATAGAAACCATTAGGCTTACCAGGATGCACAAAGCCAGGGCCAGCACGCTGCTGACCTGCATAATTTTGAGCGCCTCCGCAATGTCTTTCTCAGCGGCCGGCCTGCCGGACGCATTAAGATAGGGCCTTGACGATACTTCGCCATGATAGGAACTTTTTCCTCCCAGGCGGATGCCGAGAAGGCCGGCCATGGCGGCTTCCGGCCGCCCGCTGTTGGGGCTCGGGTGTTTGTGGCCGTCCCGCGACAGCACGCGCCAGGCGGTAAAAGGACACTTGCCCAGAAAGCAACCCGCCGCCAGAAAAAGGAGCGCCGTCAACCTGGCCGGCAGGTAGTTCAAAAAGTCGTCCAGCCGGGCGGCGGCGCGGCCGAAATAGAGGTTTGCCCTCGTGCGGTGGCCGTACATGGCGTCGAGCGTGTTCACCGCCCGGTAGGCCAGCGCCAGCGGCGCCCCCCCGACGGCCGCGTAAAAGAGGGGGGCCACGATGCCGTCGGAAGCGTTCTCCGCCACGCATTTGCGCCGTTTTCGGAGCGCTGATCCCAACCTTCACCATTTTGACGTCGGTAATAATTTTTTTGCCGCGGGCAAATACCCGGCAGGCCGCCCGCACAGCCTCCGGGTGCACGGCGAGCAATTTGATCATTTCCGGGTCGCCGGTAGCGTGCACGACGCGCCCGACGATCTCTTTTTCCGGAGAGGGAAAATTGCCCGTCAGTTGCCCAATTATTTCCATGCTCTTCGCTTCAATCGCTCCCGGCTCGGTTAAAAAATTCAACTCTGCCCGCCTCCCCGATCCGGTCCACAACCACCTCGACGATCCTCGGGTCCGCCCCCAGATGGGCCGTCGCCCTGATCTCCACCTGGTATTTTTCTCTCAGCCGCGCGATCTCCTCGGGAATGTCTTTTTGCATGTGCAGCCCGTTGGCAAGAAATACCGGCGCCACGATAATTCGCTTCGCCCCGCGGGCGGCCAGCCTGGCCACGGCGCCCGCCAGATCCTGCCGCTCGGCGCGGGGGTTCAAAAAAGCGGTTTCCAGCAAGTCCGCGCCGGTTCTCGCCCGCACCATTTCGGCGATCTCAAGGAACACCTGGTTGGCTTCATCGACGGCGCGCCTGCTGCCGTGACCCAAAATAACAATTCCGGTTTTCATATTTCCCTAACCGCTCTCCTTTGGCAAAGTTTCCAGAACCCGCAGCAATTCAGCGTAAGTGTTCACCGGGCGCGGACCTTCTTCCGCCGGCCTTTCAATTAAAACCACCGGGATGTCCAGGTCCAGGGCCGCTTTGATTTTCTGCTCCGTCCCTCCGGCGGGCCCGCTTTCCTTGGTGACGAGCACCTCCGCCCGGCAGGCGGCGAAGAAGGCCCGGTTCAATTCGTAGCTGAAGGGCCCCTGCATGGCGATGACGTCCGCGGGGGCAAGGCCCAGTGCAAAACACCCGGCCACCGCCTCCGGCGCGGGCAAGACGCGGGCCACCACCCTCTTCCCGTGTCTTCGTGCTTCTTCTACGAAGATGGGCAAAGTTTTGCTTCCCGTAGTTAAAAAGATCGTTTCTCCCAGAGAAACGGCCGTCCGGGCGGCCTGGTAAAAATCTCTGCAGGGAAAGACGCGCGGATCCTCCGGCACCTGCGCGGCCGGCCGCGCGTAGCGAATGTACTTCACGCCGGTCAGCGCGCAGGCCCGGCGGGCATGGGCGGAAACCCGCACGGCAAAAGGATGGCTGGCGTCTACAACGGCGCGCACTCCCCTTTCTTTAAGCAGAGAAACCATCTCTCTTTCGTCCAGGGCCCGGTTGAGCACCCGCGCGCACTCCGGGAGCCCCTCCCCGGCCAGGGCCTGCGCCCCGTAAGAAGTGGTCACCGCCGCCACCACCGGATAACCTCGCTCCCCGAGCAGGGAAAAAATTTCGCGCCCCTCGGCCGTTCCGGCAATAAGAAGGATCATAAGCGGTACCCCCGGGGGGTGATCATCCGGGAATTGGCCGTGTATGTCTGCGAATTGCCGATGACGACGGTGGTCAGCATATCCAGGTCGTGCTCCAGCACTCTCTTCAGGTTGGTCAAAAGCACCTCTTCGTGTTCCCGGTCCGCGTTTTTCACAATCCCCACGGGCGTGCCCTCTTCCCTGTGCTTCAAAAAAATTTGCACGGCCCGCTCGATTTGAACCTGCCTTTTTGCGCTTTTCGGGTTGTAGAGGACGGCGACAAAGTCGGCGGCCGCGGCGGCGTGAAGGCACTTTTCGATGACGGCCCAGGGAGTGAGCAGGTCGCTTAAGCTGATCACCGCGAAATCGTGGTTTAAAGGCGCGCCCAGCGCCGCGGCGGCAGCCGCGGCGGCGGTGACCCCGGGAATAATTTCCACCGGGAGTTCCCTTTCCCCCAATACCTCCAGAATCGGTCCGGCCATGCCGTAAACTCCCGGGTCGCCGCTGGAAATTACAACCACCCGCCGGCCGGTCAGGGCCAGTTCCACGGCCAGCCGGCAGCGCTCCACCTCTTTTCTCATCGGGGAGCGGTGGACTTCCTTGCCCGCCAGCAAATCCCCCAGCAGGTCCAGATAAGTGGCGTACCCCACGACTGCCTCCGCCTCCCGGATGGCCCGCCGGGCGCGCGGAGTGATCTGGTCCCTCCCTCCCGGGCCGATCCCCACTACCGACAATTTTCCTGGGCAACGGCCACCGACACCTGGTTGTACACCGTTTTGGGCACGACCATCCGGGCCGGTTTTTCCGCCGCCAGCCAGGCTGCCGGTTCGCATACCGCACCAACTCCTATCGCCTTTTTTACCTGCGCCGATTCGCGAAATAATCCCGATTTCAGGCAGGCCTCCACTTCCGCCGCGGAGAAAAAGCTGATCTCCGCTCCCAGCCTCCGGGCCGCTTCCAGCAGGCCCGCCTCGTTTTGCTTGCGGCTCACGCTGGCCAGCCCCCGCACGCTGGCCGGGGCCAGGCGCGCGGCGGCCAGGGCGAAATGCACCGCTTCGAGAATCTGTTCCGGCTGCGCCCCCTTTTTGCACCCGACGCCCACCACCAGATTTTTCGGGCGCAAAAAAACATGCGGCAGATTCCCCAAAGAAAAAGCATCGATCGTTTTATTGGTAATGAAGACCGCGGCCGCCGGCCTCTCGCCCGGTTTCCCGGAAAAGGATAAACCATCCGCGCGCACCGCCCGGAACTTTCTTTCCCCGGGAACGGGGAAAAACGCCGGCGCGAGCTCGAGCGGGAACAAAGCCGCGTTTTGAATGGCTCTTAGAGCAGGGTGGTTTATATTTAAATCCGTAAATACGGCCACCTTTTCACCGTTGGCCGAAGCGGCGTTAATTCTTTTCACGCCGGCAAAAGGCTCGGGAGTAAGCCCCATTTTTTTGGCCAGCAGGTCTACGGCCAGGGTCTGGTTCACGTCCGTGGCCGTGGTAATCACCGCCTGCGCCCCGCAAAAGGCCGCCGCGTTTTTGGCCAGTTCGTTGGTCCCGCCCAGGTGGCCGGAGAGCAGGCTGACCGCAAAGCGCCCCTTTTCGTCCATCACCACCACCGCCGGGTCGCTCCTTTTATCCCGGAGCAAAGGGGCGATGATCCTCACCGCCACGCCGGCGGCCATGATCAGGACAAAGCCTTGGAACTCGGGAAAAAGAGCGAGCACCAGCGCACGCAAGGGGCCCTCGAAAAAATGCACTCCGCCGGTGTGCGTAAATTCGGCGGCGCTTAAAACCCGGCAATTGGCGGGCAGTTTGGCCCCGAACTCGGGAAAAAACCTTTGTGGCAGAAACAAATTTACCTGTTCCCATTCCCGGCCGCCCGCAGCGCAAAACCGCTCCCAAAGATAAAGCCCCAGCCGGCTTCCCCCCCTGGTCAGGGCGACAACGGCCAGCTTCATTCCTTCTTCACCCGGCAGGCGTGGGAAAATTCCCCGGCGTAGAGCCGCGAGCGCCTGCCGGAAGCGTCCAGAAAGTCCCCTACCAGAATGAGGGCCGTTTTTTCCATCTTCGCCTCTTTCACCAGGCGGGCGATATTTTCCAAATTGCCGCGCACCACCCGCCCGTCCGGCCAGCTTACCTTCTCCACCACCGCCACCGGCGTCTGGGGAGGGTATCCTTGTTTGAGCTCCGCGACCGCTTCCTCAATCAGGTGGACGCTTAAAAAAATGCCCATGCTGGCCCGGTGGCGGGCTAAAGAAGAAAGCTTCTCCTTTTCCGGCACGCCCGTGCGCCCCGGCAAACGGGTGAGAATCACCGTTTGGGAGACCTCCGGCACCGTATATTCTCTTTTCAAACAGGCCGCCGCGGCCAGAAAGGAGCTGACGCCCGGAATTACTTCGTACGCGATGCCCCGTCCGGCAAGCGCTTCCATCTGCTCGCCGACGGCCCCGTAAAGGCTGGGGTCCCCGCTGTGCAGGCGGGCGACGGTTTTGCCCTCGGCAACCGCCCTTTCCATGATCGCGACAATTTCCTCCAGAGTAAGGGAGGCGCTGTCGTATATCCGGGCCGACTCTTTGGCGTGGCGCAAAACTTCCCGGTTCACCAGCGAACCCGCGTAAATTACCACGTCGGCCTCCCCGAGCGCCCGGGCCCCCTTTAAGGTGAGCAGTTCCGGGTCGCCCGGACCGGCCCCGATAAAATAAACTTTAACCACCCTTTAGCCACCTTCTTTACTTAGCCACCTTTTTTACAATGATCAGTGACAGGTAATCTTTGTGCCTTTCCTCCACTTTGTCCAGGTCAGTTTTGACGACGCTTCCCGTAAGCCCGCAGCGGCTGGCAAAGACGGCCTGCCCTTTTAAGCCGAGCTCTTCCAAAACGGCCGCCACCTCCGCAAATTTTCCGGCTACTTTCATGAAAACCACATTTTCAAAGTGCCGGCAGACAAAGCGCACGGTATCCAAATCTTCGATCACCGGGACGACGGCCAGTTTTTCCTCCCCTTCCGCCAGCGGAATGCCGGCTAAAGCTGCACAGGCGCAAAAGGAAGGGACGCCGGGAACGGTTTCCACCGCCCAGGGGCCGGCCTGTTTGATTTTTTTCAGGAGGTAAGTATAGGTGCTGTAAAGGGTGGGATCGCCCAGGGTGACAAAAGCCACCTTTTTGCCCTCCCGGAGAAGCCCGACGATCTGCTCCGCCGCCTTTTCCCAGGACAACTCCAGCCGGGCCCGCTCCCTGGTCATGGGAAAAGAAAGCTCCAGAACCTCCTTTTTTTGGCCGATGACCTCACCAATAATGGAAAGGGCCACCCCTTCCCTGTCCGCACCAGATTTCGGCGCGCAGATGACGTCTGCCTCCCGCAAAACCCGGTAGCCCTTTAAGGTAAGCAGTTCCGGGTCGCCGGGGCCCACGCCCACGCCGTAAAAGACGCCTTTCATAAAGATCAAATCTCCCCCAGCAGATAGTATAATTTTACCGCTCGCCGACGATCAGAAACACCGGGTTCATCCCCTTCCACACCCTCGCCCGCCCCGCCTGCGCGGTTTTGGCGACGGTTAAAGAGAGGGTTTGCAGTTCGCCAAAACCCAACTCCGCCAGGGTTTCCACGGAAACGGCCAGCGTCTCCACGGTCACGGCGTTGACGGCCAGGCGGCCGCCTTCCTTTAATTTTTCCGCGGCCGCGCTAAAGATCTCTTTTAAGCGTCCGGCGCTGCCGCCGACAACGATGCGGTCGGCCAAAGGCAACCCCGCCAGGGCTGCGGGAGCTTCCCCGGGAACGACCCGCAGGTTGTTGACCCCGAACCGCCTGGCGTTGCCGGCGATAAGCTCCGCCGCCCGCCCGTTCTTTTCCACGGCGTAGACTATCCCCTCTCCCGCCAAAAGGGCCGCTTCCACGGCGATGGAGCCAGTCCCGGACCCAATGTCGTAAACGACGCTGTCCCTCTTTAAGCGGATCTTGCACAGCGTCAGGCAGCGCACTTCTTCTTTGGTCATCGGCACGCCGCCGCTGACAAACCAGCCGTCGGGAATGCCGGGCGTGACGTACCCCCATTTTTTACCCATCAGCGATCAACACCACGCAATTTTTAAATTCCTCCCGGCTCGCCGCCATTTCTTCCAGGCCGGCGGCAACCACCCTTTCTTCCGGGTAGGACAGGTTCTCGCCGACCACCATTTTTTTCCCGCGGACGCCATGTTGAACGAGATATTTCGCTATTTTTGGCGGCGGGAAAGAACCGTCCGTCAAAAGGGCCACTTTCGTTCCTCCCCGCACCGCCGGCAGGATCCTTTCCGCCATCGCCCGGGCAGGCTTTTCTCTGCCGTGCAAACTGAAAATCACCGCGTCCTGCCAGGTCATTTTGGCCCGGGCAAAGGCCAGCTGCACGGAACTTAAGCCCGGAATTACCTCCAGTTCCTCCGGAGTAAAATGTTTTAACAAAAAGTCCAGCAGGCTGTACAGCCCCGGGTCGCCGCTCACCAGCACGGCGATCTTTTTTTCCCTGTTTTCCTTGAGAAAAGCAACCACCCGGCGCAAGTCGGCGTCAATTTTAAGCTCTTTTTTCTGCCCGCGGCGGCAGAGCGCCAACGCCCTAGTCCTGCCCACCAGGACTTCGGCCTCCTCCAAAGCCTTTTGCGCTGCCGGCAAAAGGTAGTCCTCCCCGCCCGGTCCGACGCCGATCACCTTGATCTTTTCCATTTCCACCCCAGCGACTCCCCGATCCTTTTCGCCTTTTCGTCCAGGCCCAGGATTTCCCCTGCGGAAGAGGTGAGCGCCGCGCCCACCACCAGGCGCCCCCGCACGTGCGCCATGGCGCGCCTGCCGGCCTCGCCGGCAATCCGGTCGAAAAGAAAATCCAGCCGGTTTTTTTTAATCACCCTCGCCGCTTCTTCGGAAGTAGCGCTCTGCCAGATCCGGGCAATCACCCCGCGCTCCGCCCCTGCCAGGGCGGCCTGGGCGGCAAGCGTCTCCCGCAGGGCGTCGGCCACCCGGTTGTGGGTGTGAAATACGCCGGCCGCCACCTTAATCAGTTTCCCCTGGTGGCCGAACAGCAAGGCCCGCTGCACGCCCAGCCGCACGCACTCCTCCAGCACAAAGCCGACGAAGTTGCCCATCTGAATCACCGCCTCTACCGGCAGGGCGTATTTTTCCACGGCCCACCTGGCCGAGCGCCGGCCGGGCGTCAAAACCACGTCCCGGTAGCCCAGGGCCAGGGCCTGGGTGATCTGCGGAACGAGTGAGGTTTTATAAGCCTCCTCGGACATGGGCTCGACAATGCCGGTGGTGCCCAGAATGGATATGCCGCCCACGATCCCCAGCCGCGGGTTTAAAGTCCTTGTCGCTACCGCTTCGCCTCCCGGCACCCAGACGGTTATTTCCACTCCGCAGCCGGCGGGGAGGACTTCCTCCACCTCGGCGGTAATGATCTGCCTGGGAACGGGGTTAATGGCCGGCTCCCCCGGGGCAACAGCCAGCCCCGGCCTGGTCGCCACGCCCACGCCCGGGCCGCCCCTGATCCGCACCCCCGCGTCCGCTCTTTTTGCCGTGGCGCAAATGGCCAGCCCGTCGGTTACGTCTGGATCGTCTCCCGCGTCCTTGATCACGCAGCAGCAGGCGCTATCCCCCTCCGTTTCCCGTTCGCGAATCTCTAAATGCAGGGGGAAACCGGCGGGGGTAAAAACCGTCACCGCTTCAGGACAGTTCTTTTGAAAAAGCAGCAGGGTGGCCCCTTTCGCCGCCGCCGCCGCGCACATCCCGGTGGTGTAGCCCCGGCGCAGTTTTTTGCCGTTGACAACCACCGGTGCAAGCAGGGGATGAAGCGCTTCCTTAAGCGGCGCCTGCGCTTTGCCAAAAGCAGGTTCTTGCTTCATTAATGCTTCCTTTTCCCTTCTCTTCCTAGATTTATCTCTTTACATTTTTTCTTTTACTTTAAGTCAAAAGGTCAAGCTTCACCCGGCGTTCGTCCAGCGCCGCCTGGTGATGCTCCGATGGGACGAACGCCAGGTTTTGCTGATCTAGAGCAAGGGTTGTAGCCTTAATTCTTTTTGCTTACCTCTGGCCGGCTTTTGTATCGCCGGCAGCTTTCCACAAAGTTCTTCGTCAGGGCCGGGCGGGCGGCAAAGTGCAGGTGCAGGTAGGAGGCCAGCAGGCTGTCCCGGATAATACCTTCCTGCTCGTGCCCACCCCGGACGCCCCTTCCCCCCGATAACCGGTAGGCGTAACGCACACCCGCCGGAACGTCCTCCAGCACCGACCAGCGAAACTGGTGACCCCGGAGAACCTCCCCTTTCTTCGCCAGGATGTTGTCCGCCAGCACTTCCGCCGTCACGTACCCCAAAGCCGCCAGCTTTTTTTGCATGCGGGCCCGGCCCGGAACGAGGCCGGCCAGCGGATAATGGTTGCCGATAAAATCGGTAATCCCCCCGGACAGGTACATCAGTCCGCCGCACTCGGCGTAAATGGGCATTCCCCGGCGAAAGGCGGCCGTAATGCTCGCGATCATCGTCCGGTTTCCCGCCAGCGGCTCCAAATACATCTCCGGAAAGCCGCCGCCGATGTATAGCCCGTGCGCTTCCCCGGGCAGGGCGCGGTCGTCCAGCGGGCTGAAAGGGACCAGTTCCGCACCGTGCGCGCTCAAAAGATCCAGGGCGTCCTGGTAATAGAAATTAAAGGCCCGGTCCCTCGCCACCGCAATGCAAACGTCCCTTTTTTGCTCCCCGGGAAAAATTGACCCTGCTGGATTTTCCAGGGGAGGCGCGGACCTGGCCACCTCCAGCACTCCCTCCAGGTCCACCGTGCGGGCAAGCGCTTCCGCCAGCCTGTCCAGAAAAGGCACCAGCCCATCCTTTTCGGCGGCGGGAACAAGCCCCAGGTGGCGCTCGGGCATCTGAAAAACGGCGCTTTTTTCCAGATACCCCAAGGCCCTTACACCAACCGCCCCTTCTACGGCTTCCCTGAGCAGCCGGTAGTGGTTTTCGCCGCCGGCCCGGTTAAACACGACGCCGCCCAGGACAAGCCGGGGATCGAATTTCTGGTACCCCAGCACCAGCGCCGCCGCGCTGGCGGCCATCCCTTTCGCGTCCACCGCCAGGACTACGGGCGCCCGCAGCCAGCGGGCCAGCTGGGCCGTGCTGCCCGTGCGTCCGTCAGCCCCGAACCCGTCGTACAGCCCCATTACGCCCTCAATCACAGCGATATCTGCACCCCTGGCCGCCCTCACAAACAGCTCCCGTACGGTAGCTTCACCCAGCATCCAGCCGTCCAGGTTACGGGAAATATTTCCGGTGGCGGCGGTATGGTAACCGGGATCGATATAGTCCGGCCCCGCCTTAAACCCCTGCACCCGGTATCCTCTTTTGGCCAGGGCGGCCATCAGGCCGGCGGCGAGGGTGGTTTTCCCCACGCCGCTCTGAACGCCGGCAATCACCACGCGGGGGATGGCAACCAATCGGATCGCCTCACTTTCCCTTTTTTCTTCTTCTGTCTCGAAAATAAAAGCATTTCCATCAGTTATTTCCTTCGCGGCTGCCTTTTTGCCCGCCGTGCAATTTGCCTTTTGCCTACGCTCTTTAAACCGGCGATTTTACCCTGCTGCGCAATTCCGAAAAATACCGCGTAAATTTTAGCGGGCGGGGATCTGTTTAACCTTGCCCAATTCAGCCCCCCGCACCCCCCTCTCCCCAATGAGCGCCAGCAGTTCCTCCTTGCTGCGCGGGGGGCGCCTCCCGGCCACCCAGCCCTTGCGCTGCAGCTCCTCGTAAACCTCCACCACCCAGGGCTTCTCCAGCTCCGCCGCAGCCAATAGACGAGGGTCGCCAAAGACCGCCTCCGGAGGGCCCTCCCCGATGAGCATCCCGTCTTTCAAAAGAAAAACGTAATCCGCCCAGGAGTAGGCCAGATCCACATCATGGGTAGAAAAAACTATGGTCGTGCCCGAAGCGTTTAACCCGGCGAACAGATCCATAATTTGCTTCCCCCGCCGGGTGTCCAGCCAGGCGGTGGGCTCGTCGCAGATCAGCACGCGGGGGTGCATGGCTAAAATATCGGCGATGGCCACCCGCTTTTTCTGGCCGTAGCTTAAAAAATGGGTGGGCCGGTCTTTTAAGTCGAGGACTTGGGCTGCGCTAAGGGCCGACAGAACACGCTCTTTGACTTCTGGTGCGGGCAGCCCCAGGTTCAAGGGGCCAAAGGAGACCTCCTGCCAGACGCTGGCGGAGAAGAGCTGTGTTTCCGGGTCCTGAAAGACGATCCCGACGTTTTTGCGCAGCTCCAAAAGAGAGGCGCGGTCGTAGCGCACCTCCCGGCCGGCAAAGGAGATCTTCCCCTTTACGGGCCGAAAGAGGCCGTTAAAGTGCAAAAAGAGGGTGGTTTTTCCGGCCCCGTTGGGGCCTAAAAAGGCGGTCTTTTGGCCTTCGGCCACGGCCAGGGTAACGTTTTCTAAGGCCGGGGTGCCGTCGGGGTAGCGAAAGCTCACTTCCTTTGCCTCCAGGATGGGCTTAAGGGGCAAAGGGGCTCACCCCCTTTTCCACGCAGTAGCCGGCGGCAAGCAGGAGGAGTCCTGCGAAAATGCTCAAAAGAAGATTTCTTGCGGAAAAGCGGCAGGGCTCGCTCAAGACGTTTAACTCCCCCGTGTAGCACCGGGCCGAAAGGGTGAGAAAAAGCAGCTGCGCGTGGCGGTAGGACTTGGCAAACAGGTTTGCGGCCAGCTGCCCCAGGGAAAAATAAGTGGTTTTAAGCGTGGCGTATCCCCCGCGGGAGGACTGAGAGAGATAGATCTTTTCGGCCGTTTCCAAAAGGACGAAAATAAACCGGTAGACGAGCGCCATCAGTTCCACGAACAAGGGGGGGCTTAGTTTTCTGAGCAGGGCGAAGATTTCTACCGCCGGGGTGGTCAAAGCAAGAAAATACAGGCAGGAAACCGCGCCTAAAGACTTTAAAAAGAGGTTAAGCGCGGTGGCAAGGCCCGCGGCGGTAAAGCCCAGCACGCAGCCCCCCAGCTTTATCCCCGCCAAAAACAGGCCGTGGTCTTTGCCTAAAGAAAGGGCCACCGTGAAAACACCGGCCAGCAAGAAAGAGGCGGGAACGAGCATGAGCTTAAGGTAAAACAAGGCCGGGATTTTTGCCCGCAGAACGGCGGAAGCGGCCATGAAGAGGACGACCAAAAGGGAGACCAGGCGCGAAGACAGGGCCAGGGAGGCCAGCAGCATGGCCAGGGCAAAGCCGAGCTTTTCCGCCGGGTGGACGCAGCGCAGCTTGTTGGTGTAGGCGTAGCGATCGATCTTAAGCAAGCCTTTTTTCGTCCCTTCTTGCGGCATAAAAGGCGCCGCAATAAGCGTAACGAGAACCGCTTAGGCCGGTGAACGGCGTCGCAATTTAAGCTCTTCGCCTTGAAGGAAGAGCAGGTGAGGGAAGCCAAGTCTCACCTGGCGTTCGTGAAAGCGCGCTTGGCGATGCTCCGTTTGGACGAACGCCAGGTTTCGTGGATCTAAAGCAAAGGTTGCAGCCACACTATAAAAAACTTTTGTTAAGAACCTCGAGCCGTGTCTTTTTTTGCTTTCCAAAAGCCCAGGAAATAGCCGATAAACCCCGCCCCCAGGGCCGCCTGCAGAGCGAAAAGAAGGCTTTCGACTTCGGTGCTGGGCGGCTCCCAGAAAGAGTCCAGCCAGGGCTCGTAGCCGGGCTGCGTCTGGGTAATGATCTCTTCGGCCTTTCCGTCGGCCCCGGCAAATTCGGCGCCTTGTTTTAGCCCCAGAGGGGCGATGGCCAGCAAAAGGGCCAAAAAGAGAAGGATTACGTTTTTCGTGCGCACTGCCTAAGCCCCCTTTTAAGAAATTTTGCTGCCAGGAAGCACCAGGAGTTCTTCTAACTCCCGCCTGCTGTGGACAGTGAGAAGATTAAAGATCACCACGGTCAGCAGTCCTTCGCTGACGGCCAGGGGAATCTGGGTGAGAGCGAAGACAGAGGCAAATTTCAAAAAAGAGAGAGTTATTCCCCCTGCCGGGTCGGGAAAGGCCAGGGCCAGCTGCAAAGAAGTAACCAGGTAAGTGAAGAGATCCCCGAGCGCCGCGGCAAGAAAAACTCCCAGCCAAAAGGGGAGCTTTAGCTTTAAGGCGAGTCTGTAGACAACATAAGCAACCAAAGGCCCGGCCACGGCCATGGAAAAGGTGTTTGCGCCCAGGGTGCTTAAGCCCCCGTGGGCCAAAAGCAGGGCCTGAAAGATCAGGACGATTGAGCCCAGCACGCTCATGGCCGCCGGGCCGAAAAGCACCGCCCCTAAGCCCACCCCCGTCGGGTGGGAGCAGCTGCCGGTTACAGAGGGAACTTTAAGGCGGAGAGCACAAAGGCAAAGGCTCCCGCCAGCCCCAGGAGCATTTTTAGTTCGGGATGGTGCTTTACCTTTTTGCCGATGGAGAGGATGCCGGCAATGAAAAAGGGGAGGGTGAGCACGCCCCAAAATACGCACCAGCCCAGGGGCAAAAAGCCTTCTGTGATGTGCATGGCCAGGGCCGGCCGGGGGGTGAAGAGGAGGAGGAAAAACCCGGCTAAGACGCCTAGAATAAGCTTTTTTTGCCGCATACATTTCACCTCACACAGAGCCAATTTAAAGGCATAAAGGTTTTCCTGACGAGAAGAGACCAGACGAGAAGAACTCACCCTTCTTTACCATATTAAAGGGCAGCTTGTAAACGGCGAACAAAAAACCCCTGCCACCTGGTGACAGAGGTTTCTTTTCAGCTCACCTCCCCTATCGACCGTAGGCGGAACAGTGAATTAAAAACGGGCAGGTTTCCTGGCTCATGGCTCCTCGCCTTCCCGCGCCTTCCCAAAGCTACACCCGGCGCTGCGCTTTTTTCGCCGCCGAAAATTTTTTCGGCTCAGGCTTTTCAAAAGCGCGCCGGGCACCGCTTTAGTGGCTTTCCTGCGGCCGGCTCCCCATTTACAGTGGCGGGACCGCGTCAGATTTTCACTGACTTCCCTTTTAACCCCGAAGAGGGCACCCGTCTTTAAACTTCCTATTAAGCTGTCCAACCTGTCAAGTTTTATTAAAAGAATTATAAACAGACAACCAGGGGCTGTCAATCAATTTTTAAAACTTC
>JBFMEJ010000013.1:0-13081 GCA_040753275.1 Bacillota bacterium | reverse complement strand
TGTCTTTAAAATAAAACTTGCTTTTTTTGCTGCTTTCTGCATATTCAAGGATCGCCTTTTTAATGTCGTCCATGCTTAACCTCCTTTACCCGCGCAGCGGGTTTTAGTCGATACCCCCTGCCGCCCTGGAGGCCTCCCAGGCCGCCTCGGTAAATTTAAACTGCGTGCTGGTGCGGTAGGTATCGTAAGCCAGGCGGTAGTCGTCGAGGATGTGCTCCGTGAACGGCAGACCGCACTTTTCGAAGAATTTCTCCCAGCCGATGCGCTCCGCCCAGTCGCCCAGACGCTCGTACTTCCGGGCATCGGCGGCGTAAGTTTCCACGATCTTCTTGACGGTCTGGACCACTTCGGGGAACCGCGGGAAGTTATTCGGCAGCCAGGGCACCACTACCTTCGAGAACTTGGGTTCACTGATCCGGTTGGACAGCTTGCCGCCGGCAAGAATCGTCACGCCGTCGCCCGTCTTGTCCGAAAGCGGCAGCGCCGGGCACATGGTGTAGCAGTTGCCGCAGAACATGCACCGTTCCGTTTTAATCTTGACCGTGCGCTTGCCGGTCGGGGTTTTATCGGGAGAAATGGCGCCCACCGGGCAGGCCGCAATGGCCAGCGGGATTTCGCAGATGGATTCAATTACCTCGTGGTCCACGATCGGCGGTTTCCGGTGGTAGCCCAACAGGGCGATGTCCGAACAATGCACGGCACCGCACATGTTCAGGCAGCAGGCCATGGAGATCCGCAGCTGGGCCGGCAGGGTCATGCTGGTGAAGTACTCGAAAAGCTCGTCCATGACCGCCTTAACCATTGAAGACGCGTCCGTTGCCGGGGTATGGCAGTGGATGTAACCCTGGGTATGGACGATATTGGTAATGCCGGCGCCGGTCCCGCCAATGGGGAACTTGTAGCTGCCCGATACAAATTTGCGGCTCCAGAGCTCTTTCTTTAGCGCCTCGACCTTTTCCAGGCTGTCCACCATAAATTCAATGTTATTGCGGGTGGTGAAACGGACATAGCCGTCGCAGTACTTATCGGCGATATCGCAGACTTCCCGGATCATTTCGGCGGTCATGAACCGCATCCCGCCGCAGCGCACGGTGTAGACCTTGTCGCCCGTTTCGGAAACGTGCACCAGCACGCCCGGCTCCAGGATGTCGTGATAAAGCCATTTTCCGTAGTTTTTCTGAATAACCGGGGGGAAGAACTCCCAGTAATGCCGCGGGCCGATGTCGGTAATCCTGTTTTCCGTCGGTTTTTCCGGGTTGTATTTACCCAGCTTGCCTAAAGTTAACGCCATATCTATTTTTACCCCCTATCCTATCTCTTGTGTCTGGAGCGATAATCTTCAATGTCGCGGTCCCAGCCGCCCGGCACATCTTCTTCTTTCCAGTAGATGTACGGGTTGGAACGCGGCACCTTGACCATCTGCGGGAAGGCGGGCACTCCGATGACGTCCAGGAAGCGCCACAACCCCTGCCGCTGGATGAGCTCGCCCAGGCGCTCCCGGTTCTTGCCCTCTTCCATCCACCAGTCCCAAACCTTCTCGATGAGCTCTTTCAGGTTGTCGTACGGAGGCTCCATTTTCATGAAGGGAATGGTCAGGACGGACATCTGCGCGCCTTCCAGAATGGGTGCCTTGGCCCCAAACAAAACGCTGGCGCCGGTGTCGACTCCCGGCCGCAGGGCCCGGGGCATGGTGTTGATGCAGTGCATGCAGCGGGTGCATTCGGCGTTGTTGATCTTTAATTTCCCGTCTTCCATCCACATGCATTTGGTCGGGCAGAGGTCGATCACTTCTTTTTGAATGTCGAACTTGCCCCAGTCTCTTCCCCGGTGCGCACCGCCGTTGGGCAAAATCTCGCCGTTGATGTAGGCCTGCACCGCTTCCTGGTCAATCCGGATGTCGTCGCGCCAGGTGCCGATGACGGACATATCGGCGCGGGCGATGGAAGCCACACAGCCGTTGGGGCACCCGTCGAACTTGAACTTGAACTTATAGGGGAAGGCCGGCCGGTGCAGCTCATCCTGGTAATGCATGGTCATTTCGTAGCACAGTTCCTGGGTATCGTAGCAGGCCCATTCGCAGCGGGCTTTCCCCAGGCAGCAGGAGGGCGTCCGCAGGTTCGAGCCCGAACCGCCGAGGTCCTGATCAAGTTCGTGGGTCAGATCGTAAAAAATGGGTTCCAGCTGTTCGGTGGTAGTTCCCAGGAAAACAATGTCGCCCGTCGATCCGTGCATGTTGAAAATACCGCTCCCCCGGTATTCCCAGAGATCGCAGAGGGCTCTTAAAAAGTCGGTCTTGTAAAATTTGCTGGCCGGCTGGTTGACCCGGATGGTGTGGAAGTGCGCCACGGCGGGGAACTTTTCCGGAACGTCGGAATAGCGGCCGATGACGCCGCCGCCGTAACCAAAAACACCGACGATCCCGCCGTGCTTCCAGTGGGTCTCGCCGTCGTCAAAGGAGAGCTGCAGCTGGCCGAGCAAATCTTCCACAATATCTTTCGGGATCATTACCCGGTCATCGGCAAGCTTTTTTCTGTGCAGGGCTTCCCGCTTGGCGTCGGCCACAAAGCTCGGCCACGGTCCTTTTTCCAGTTCATCCAGATCGGGAATCGGATGCTTTATTTTGAAATTTTTCAGCTCTTCTTCCGTGTAGTTGCGCAGCTCTTCATCGGTGTAAATGCGCAACTCTTCGTATTTCAATTTCTTTTGCGGCTGCTTGGGTTCAAAAGCCATCTTTCACGACTCCTCTCCTTTTGATAAAGTTAAACAGCGAACGCTAAAAAATTTCTCTTTAATGGACCGCTTTCACCCCCTTGAAATTCTTCATCCCGCTCAAAACTGCCCGGGCGCCCGGTCTTCCTTGATTGTACTCAAACTTTAATAATTCGTCATCTATTTAATTAATCCTGCTAAAAGATCCTGGCAGGCAAAATTAAGACCAGGTAAACCGGGATCAAAGGCCCGCCTTTTATTATTCTACACAGCCCCGCTTGATTCCTGCCGGTCGCGAAAAAATTTGTACACGCCTTCACAAAAAAGCTACCTTCTCCATACCCGGGCCCCCAGAGAGGCTAACTTTTCCTCTAAACGGTGGTACCCTCGATCGATGTAATAAACATTGTCGATTTCCGTTTCCCCTTCGGCCATCAAACCGGCCACCACCAGGGCGGCCCCGGCGCGTAAATCCGGTGCCTTGACTTTGGCCCCGAAAAGCCGCCCTCCACCTTCAATGATCGCCAGGCGCCCTTCGACTCTGATTTTGGCGCCCATCCGTTTCAGTTCGTCGGCGATCCGGAACCTGTTTTCAAAAATGTTCTCGACGATCATGCTGGTTCCTTTGACTTTCGAAAGCAGCGCCATCATCTGGGATTGCATGTCGGTGGGAAAACCCGGGTAGGGCATGGTTTTGATATCCACCGGGCGCAAGGGTTCGCCCGCCCGGACGTGCAAAACGTCGCCCTCTTCGTAAATTTCCACGTTGGCCTCGCGCAGTTTGGCGCTTAAAGGCTCCACGTGCAGCGGGATGACGTTTTCCAGCTGCACGTCGCCGCCGGTGGCGGATGCCGCCACCATGTACGTGCCGGCTTCGATCCGGTCCGGAATAACATTGTAACGAAGACATTCCCCCAGAACGTCCACGCCTTCAATTTTAATGATATCGGTGCCCGCCCCTCGAATCCGGGCCCCCAGGCAATTTAAAAAGTTGGCCAGATCGACCACTTCCGGCTCCTTGGCCACATTTTCAATGACGGTTTGTCCTTTGGCCAGGCAGGCGGCCATCATAATATTTTCGGTGGCCCCCACGCTGGGAAAGTCCAGGTAGATCCGGGAGCCGTTCAGGCGGCGCGCGGTTGCCCGGACAACCCCCTTTTCCAGGGTGAGTTCGGCGCCCAGCGCAGCCAGGCCCTTAAAATGAAGATCCATGGGTCTGCTCCCGATATTGCAGCCTCCCGGCAGGCACAATTCCACCCGGCCATAGCGGGCCAGCATGGGCCCTAAAAGTAAATTCGAGGCCCTTAATTTTTTGACCAGCTCGTAGGGGGGCATGGCCTCGATCCGGCCGGGCATCCGGATGCTTAAGGAATCACTTTCCAGCCACTCGACCTGCGCTCCTAAACACCTGATAATATTGATCATGACCTGAATATCGGTAATATCGGGGATGTTCTCCAGCAGCACCTGCCCCTCGGCCATTACGGACGCGCACATAATGGCTAAAGCGGCGTTCTTCGCCCCGCTGATCTGGACCCGTCCTTTTAAAACGTTCCCTCCGGCAATGACGAGCTTGCCCATAATTTGCCGTCACCTTTTCAACATCTTTCATCATAAAAAGATTCTCTGCCGGGCCCGAAATTCCTGCTCCCGGAGGATTTATTCTGAATAACCCAATTCTGCCAGTTGCTTTCAAATCCCTGCAGGTTTACGCCAATCGCGCCCTGGAGCGCTTCATCCATATTCTTGCCGGCAGCCAGCGCTTTAAGAATTCGCTTGATTTTATTTTCACCGTACACCTCCAGAAGATATTCCACTGCCGCCAGACTCTGCCGGTAGGCCAGGGCCTGGTCGTCCAGACGGTCGAATTCCCCGTCCATCTCCCGGAAAGAGTAGGACTGTTTCCGGGAAACTTCCGGTGCTGCAAACTGAAAACCGGTGAGTCGGTATTCTTCGTATTGGGCAAGACCTTCGGTCAACCACCGGGGAACGTTCCCTTTCGTAAGATTGTCCACCATCAGGTGGGTCAGCTCGTGAACCATCGGACCGGAGCTGATAAAAATCTCTTCCACGTCATCCCCCTCCGGGATCCAGGCTTCCGGCGCCAGGACGCGAATTACCCCGGCCCAGTAAGCGCCCATGGCACTTTCGCTGGCCGGCCAGCCGAAGCAAGCATTTAACTCCGCCCGGGAGGGATAAATGATGATGGGAATGCCCCGTCCCTGAAAATCATATTTACCGGCTAATTGATTGTATGCTTTTTCGGCGGTTTCCAGAACCAGGGGAGCATGAGCGGCAATCCCGGGGGAATACCTGACCAGAAAGTGCTCGCCGCGGATCGTTACGAGATGACGGGAAGCAAACAGGGTGTGCATCCGGTAAAGCTCTTTAACCGCCTGATAAGCGTAACCCCTGATTTCCCCGGGAATCCTCACCAGGCATGCGGCAGCCAGGGTTAAAGAAGCAGCCAGAATTTTCAGCCCAATTGCCGCCCAGGGGTACCGGTTCGGCGCCGGCCCGCGCCGGGGCATGCTGTTGTCCATTTTTCCACCTTCTTTGCATCTGCCGCTTTCTTTTTTAACGAGTTTGTTATTTAACGAGCATATAACTTTAGTTAACTGGTTAAATATTAGCGGGTTGCGAAAAGGTTCGCCGGATATTTGCTGTCATGCGCACGACTTGATTTCGAAAAATTTTTCCTGTTTCCTTTTCCGCCCTACTTCGCCGGTAAATTTTTCTGCCATTCCGCAATCATCTGGCGCGCCCGGGCCGCGTCGTCGCCGGTTTTCGCCAGCTCAATAAATTTCTCCAGCTCCTGAATGCCGCGCGCGTAGTCTTTTTTCCCTACGGCCAGGACTTGTCCATATAAATAGCGGGCTTCCGCATGATCCGGACGGCGCTTAATTTCTTCTTCCAGGGCGGCGATTGCTTTGTCGTAGTCGCTCCGCAAGAAGCTGGTCATGGCCAGTTCAAGGCGCAAGTCGCCGT
Organism: Bacillota bacterium; assembly: GCA_040753275.1. GTDB lineage: Bacteria > Bacillota > Desulfotomaculia > Desulfotomaculales > Nap2-2B > JAIMBK01. The sequence continues at coordinate 7,384 of JBFMEJ010000013.1, read as the reverse complement.
CGTCCGGATTTTGGGCAAGGGCTTTCTCGTAAGCCTGCTGCGCTTCCTCCAGGCGGCCGGCATTAAAATAAGCCCTGGCCAGCGCGGCCAAAGCCTGCGGGTCGTCCGGTCTTTCCTTTACCCTGGCTTCCAGATCGGCCACTGTGCTCTCTTCGGCGGGTTCGTTTGGCCGCGGCGGGGAAAAATAATTCCCGCCGAGCCAGACGACGGAGGAGCTCAACAGGCCCAGCGAAAGAAAAATGGTCAGCACAATAAAAACAATTTTCTGGCGCTTCTTGCGCTGATCCCGGAAAGAAATTTTTTTCGGGCTCGCCCGCTTAGCTTGTTTGGCCAACTATTTTCTTCTCCTTTGGAAAACTAAGACAAGAGGAGTAAATCCTCTCGTCCGTCATAAGTAATTTTACCCGGAGATAACCTTAAAATCAATACCCAATGGCTGGAACAGGCGGGGCCGCCCTAAAGGAACTGCAGGGGATTCAAGGGCCGGCCGTGGACGATGACCTCAAAATGGAGGTGGGGCCCGGTGGCGTAACCGGTGCTGCCCACCCGGCCAATCAGCTGACCGCGGGAAACCCGGGCACCCACCCCGACGGTGATTGCCGAAAGGTGGGCGTAGCGCGTCACCACCCCGCTGCCGTGGTCAATGTCCACGCATTTCCCGTAGCCGCCGTACCACCCGGCCCGGACCACGCGGCCCGCCTCGGCGGCCGCCACGGGGGTACCGGTAGCAGCGGCAAGATCAATTCCGGGGTGAAACTCCCGGCCGCGAGAGCCAAACGGGGATGAAATCGTCCCGGCTGCCGGCCAGCCCAACCGCCCGGATTCCCCCGAACGCGAAGCGAGCAGCAGGCGGGAACCCTTCGCCACCACCTGCGGGGTAGCCTCTTTTAAAACTTCTTCATTTACCACCCGCCGGCTTTTCTCCAGGCCATTCCAGTAAGTAACGGCGTAGGTAACCTTTTTTTCGCCGGGCCTGCCCTTTTGCACCACCCGGTACTGGCCTTTATACAGGTTCTGATCTTCTTTTTCTTCTACGGGAAAGGGAATTTCCTCTTTAACGGTGACTTCGCCGGTGGCAATCACATTAATCAGGGGGGAGTGTTCCGAAAGGTTAATGGTTTGTCCGATCTGCAAACGGTCGGGGGAAAGACCCGGATTGATGGCGAGCAGATTTTCTAAATCCATCTGGTAAGCACCGGCAATGTCCCAGAGGGTGTCGCCGTCTTTAACCGTATAGGTCTGCAGCTCTCTGGTTCCTTTTTTAATCAGGGAGAGGGCGTCGGCAAAAGTCAAAATTTCATTAATCCCGGCGTTTACCGATTTCACCTGGACGTCTTCGGCAAAGGTGACCGGACCGGAAGAACCGCGGGCATATTCTTCTTTCAACTTCGCCAGAAGCATCTCGGCCGTTTTTTGATCGGGAACAACCAGCTTCTTTTCACCGTTGATAAATATCGCGGCGGCCCGGGTGCTCAGCTTGATTTCGCCGGCGATGATCTCCCGGAAGGTAGGGAGGTCCACCGCCGGGCCGTCATTTTTTCCGGCCCGCGTAAAAGAGAGCTGTCCTTCTATCCTTACCGCCTGTCCCAGGGTTTCCCTTTGTTCCCTGAGCAATTCCTCAAGAACGTCCTGCGCCGCTTTTTGATCGGCCACGACGGCCACGACCCGATCGTCCAGCCGGACGGCCCACGGACGGGCTTCATTCGCCAGAAAGGCAGGAATCGTCATTAAAAAAATAATGTATACCGCTATGCTGATTACCTGTTCGGGGGTTAATAAGGGCGCCTGTTTACTCCGCAATTTTGTCTGCAGGCGGAAAAGCAACTTCCCCAAAACCCTTTCATCCCTCCCGCGAAAATAATGTTATCTCGGGCTGGAATTGCCGGCTCGCTGAAGAGCTCCGGGTCGACCCGTCGCATATGTCGCTCGCCAGGACCAATTCCAGCCCCCCATATTCATACTTTTATGGTGGTTGCCTGCTTTTTAATGGCTGAAATGGCAGGTATTGAGCGTGGGGTCAACTAATTATAATATACAATCCGTTAAATAGTAAAGTAAACAAATGTCAACTCAGGAAATGATTATTGCTTTTTTCGAGCGTTTTTGACCAAAAAATACTTTCTTTCGGAATAATCGTCCGGCAATCTTTCCGGGAAACGAAGATGCTGGTGCGGACAGGCTTGAAAAACCTGTTTTTGGATGTTAGACTGGACATAAATGCAAAAAACTTCCGAAAGGCGGGTCGGCGGATGAAGGCGCTCTTTAACCGGCAGTGGCTTTGCACCGTGAAAAAACTTCCGGAAGGCGTCCGGGCGGAAACGCATTACCTGGATACAAGACGGGAAATATCCGTTCAAATGCTTGTTGACCCCCACTCCTTTGCCGTCTTGAAAGCAGCCGTGGAAACCTACCGGGCTCCCGGCGGCCGGGAATTTTGCAAAAGCCGGGAAATCCCGGAGATGGCGGGAATAGTCGCCTATTTCGACGCGGGCCGGGAACTGCGCAAAATACCGTGGGAAAACGAACTGGAGCACAACTTGATGGCGGAAAACGTACGGGCGGTAATCCAGGCGGAAACCTATTTAACCAAGGAGCGGGGCTACGCATCCGATGAGGAGTACGATGACTACTGGCGGGAAATGTACCGGAACACCTGCCGGTACTATAGCAATCTGGAGCGGGTCAAGTGCACCTGGTTTGAGCACATCGCCGACCAGGAAAGGTTCGGCAACCTTTTTTCCCGTCACCATTCCTACACGTTATATTCTACAGAAAATGATTCATTCGGCTGTTCTCCTGAAAATCCTTCTCCCGGGCTTATTTTAACCGGAATATTTCACGATTCTTTTCATGAGCTGGGTCTGGTGCTTGAACTTGACGGCAGCGCAAAGGCGGTTGTTTCCGCCCGGGCGCACATGCTGCGCGGGCCGGACGACATCTGCCGGGAAGGAATGGCGGAAGCCGCCAATCTCGTTGGGAAATCCTTTTCTCCACCGCCCGGGAAAAAAGAAATCGCCCCCCTTTTGGGTGGGCGGAACGCCTGCGTGCATTTAATCGATCTGGCGTCCAACCTGGGGCAGACGTTAAACTATTATCAAGAATATCAAGAAGGGGCACAAAGGGATTAAGACCCAAAGGAACAAAACCCCTGGGCTTTCAACGCCTGGAAATACAAGGCACATTCCAGCCGTTTTTGCATGTACCGGCAGGCTAATTTATACGGCTTATAAATATCCCCGTTAAAAGCCTGCGCGCCGGCGTGGCAGCCGCCGCTGCAGTAAAACCTGGCCCAGCACCCGCCGCAGCCTTCTTTGTTGTATACGTGGGCGCGCCGGAACATTGCCCTTAAATCGTTTCTGACCACACCCCGGTCGACGTCACCCAGCCAGTAGTCCGGCCGCCCCACAAACTGGTGGCACGGGTAAAGATCCCCCTGGGGGGTGACGGCCAGGTATGCGCCGCCGGCGCCGCATCCCGAAAGGCGTTTGGGCAGACAGGGGCCGCCCGCTAAGTCGAGGTTGAAATGGTAAAAGTCGATTTGGCGCCCCCGCCTCGCCAGGGAAACCAGCTCGGCGGCAAGACGTTCGTACTCGGCGAACACCAGCGGCAGGTCCTCTTCCCGCAAGGCGTAGCTTTCTTCCGGAGAAGCCACCACCGGCTCCACCGATATTTTGTCAAAACCAAGGTCCGCCAGGTGCAAAACGTCGCCGGCAAAGTCCAGGTTCGCCCGGGTAAAAGTACCCCGCAGGCAGTAATCTGCCTCCGGATGGGCTTCTAAAAAACGGGTAATATTACGGACCACCAGGTCGTAAGACCCGTCCCCGCCGGGAAAAACGCGCATCCGGTCGTGCACCGGCCGGCGCCCGTCCAGGCTTAAAATTACGCTGATTTGGTTTTCGGCCAGGTAGTCCCCGATTTTTTCGGTAAGCAAAACAGCGTTGGTGGTCACCGTAAATTTGATTTCCTTGCCGAGCCGGGCGGCCCGGTGCCGGCCGTATGCCACCAGTTCTTGCAGGACGGGAAAATTCAAAAGCGGCTCCCCGCCGAAAAAATCAATTTCCACGTGCCGGCGCGGCCCGCAGGCGGCCAGCAAAAAATCAACCGCCCGCCGGCCGACTTCCAACGGCATCAGCCCGCGCGGCCCGGCAAAGCTGCCCTGGGCACCGAAGCAGTAGCGGCAGCTTAAGTTGCAGTCGTGGGCCAGGTGCAGGCACAGGGCCTTGACGGTTTCGTCCTCCGGCGGCTCCCAGGAGCCCTTTAACAAATCTTCGCTGAAAAGCGCCCCCTCCGCGACCAGCCGTTCTATTTCTGCAATGGCTTCGGCCGCCTCGTCCGGCGGATATTTAGGAGCACACCGGGCAACCAGCTCCTCCCGCGTCCGCCAGGGATAATCCTCATCCAGCAGGTCCCAGACCAGCCCGTCCACCACGTGCAAAGCGCCGCTGTTCACGTCCAGGACAAACCTTTCCCCGTTGACCATAAACTTGTGGATCATCTTCCCCCACCGCTAATCGGAATTGGGAATCAGCTATAAACCTGCGCTCCATGAGAAACTTACTTGAAAAGAAAAACCTCCCCCGGAAATATCAGGCACAAAGTTTCCCAGGCACAAAGTAAAATATTCCCGGTCGTCTATACCTGGATTTCTTTGTACCTCTGTGCCTTTGTGCCTCTATTTTCACGCTTTATGGAGGGAACGAACGTTCCCGTGGGAACCCCCCAGGGAACAAAGAATACCTTTTAACGATGCTGCTTGCTTTCTTTCAGGCAAACCTGGTTGCTCACCGTAATCGAAGTCTTGCAGGCCGACTGGCACGACGTCTGGCACTCCCCGCAGCCGCGGCCTTTTCTGGTCGACTGCAAAGCCGGCCCGGCGATTGTTTTAATGTGCTTGCCCACTTGCCAAACCCCCCCTTAAAAATACTTAAATAAATTATATGGGCAACGGCCGAAAAATACAAGCACCCCGCCCCCCGGCCGGGGGAAAAACTCACCGGGGTTTTAAAGGGTTTAAATCCAATATTATCAAAAAATTTTTTCGCCGCCAAAGGTTATTTTCAGCCTCTGTCTAATCATGTCATTAATAAGTTTCCAACAAAGAGGATAAAACAAATGACCCTGCGCAAAAAAGCCCTTCTCTTAACGGGTATAATTTTTCTTTTCCTGATCGGCATTTTATCCCTCGCCACGAAAGCCCTTCTGTTCAGAAGCTTTTCAGAAGTTGAAAGCAAAAGCACAGGCTCGGGATACAGCGAAGGCGAATTGATCGGCTCGGACTCCCTGCGGATCGTTTTCCCCGCAGACGTAAAAACGGTGCGGGAAAACGCCGTTAAAATGCTGAAAAAAGAGCGAACCTCCCCGTATGAATACAGAATCATTAATAAAAACGGGGAGATCAGGTGGATCATGGAAACAGTCGCCTCCATCACCTACCGGGGGAAAAGGGCTGCTTTGGGGAGCTTCATGGACATCACCGAACGCAGGTTAATGGAGGAGGCGCTGAAAACGTCCGAGGCCAGCTACCGGGCGATTTTCAACGCGGTGAACGACGCCATCTTCGTCCACGACCCGGAAACCGGCGACATCCTGGACGTAAACGAAAAGATGGCCGAAATGTACGGCTATGCCCTTGAAGACGCCCGCGGCCTCAAGATAGAAGCGCTCAGCAAAGGCGAACCCCCTTATGACCGGGAAAACGCCTTGCGGTTAATAAAAGAGGCCGCTCAGGGCACGCCCCGGCTCTTCGAGTGGGCGGCCAGAGCAAAGGACGGAAGGCGATTTTGGGTCGAGGTGAACTTAAAGCGCGCCTTCATCGGGGGCCGGGAACGCGTGCTGGCGGTCGTGCGCGACATCACCGCCCGGAAAAACGCGGAAAAAGCGCTTAAAGAAAGCGAGCAAAAATACCGGACAATTTTCGAGGACGCCTTAAACCCATTTTCATTCTGGACGAAAACGGGCGCTGCCTGGACGCAAACCGGGCCGGCCTGGAGTTTTTGGAGTGCGCGAAAGAAGAACTGCTGAAAAAATCCGTCTGGGAAACGCCCCCGCCCGAGCTGCTCGCCCGACAGGTACGCGAGCACTCGCTTTTCGTGTCCCGCCGGACGGTCGAAACGGTTCACCTGGTGAACGGCAAAAGAAAGACCCTCCTGCTTAACGTCGTCCCTTTGAAAACCGCCGGAAAAACCGTCCTTTACGGGATCGGGCAGGATATCACCGAACGCAAAGAGATGGAAGAGCGGCTAAAATACTTAAGTCTGCACGACCCCTTGACCGGTCTTTACAACCGCGCCTACTTCGAACAGGAAATGCGCCGGACGGAAGACGACCGGAATGTCCCCGTCGGCATCATCGTCTGCGACGTGGACGGCTTAAAGCTCGTCAACGACTCTTTGGGCCACGAAAAGGGGGACGCCCTGCTCGCCGCCACCGCCGCAGCAATTAAAAGTGCTTTTCGCAAAGGAGACATGATCGCCCGGATCGGCGGGGACGAATTTGCCGCCCTGCTCCCTAAAACCGACCGGGCGGCCGTCGAAAGCGCCTGCTCAAGAATCAGAAAAGCCGTCGCGGAACACAACGCCGCCTGCCCGGAACTTCCCTTAAGCATCTCGATCGGCTTTGCCGTTGCGTCCGGCGGGCCGGTTGACCTGGACAGACTGCCCAGGGAAGCGGATAACAACATGCACCGGGAAAAGCTTCACCGGACCACAAGCACCCGCAGCGCCATCGTGCAGGCTTTAACGAAGGCCTTGGAAGCGCGGGATCACCTCACCGAGGGTCACGCCGAGCGCCTTCAGGAACTCGTGGCGGCGCTGGCCGCGGACCTCGGCCTGCCGGAATACAAAATCGCCGACCTGCGCCTTTTGGCCCGGTTCCACGACATCGGCAAGGTGGGCATACCCGACCGCATCCTTTTTAAGCCCGGTTCCCTTACCCCCGAAGAGATAAAAGAAATGCAGCGGCACTGCGAGATAGGCTACCGCATTGCACTTTCCATTCCCGACCTGGCGCCCATCGCGGAATACATCCGCAAGCACCACGAATGGTGGAACGGCAAAGGCTACCCGCTGGGCTTAAAAGGGGAGGAAATCCCTTTGGAGTGCCGCATCCTGGCTATTGCCGACGCCTACGACGCCATGACCAGCGATCGTCCCTACCGGCGGAAGATGCGCCCCGAAGAAGCGGTTGCCGAACTTAAAAAGTGGGCGGGAATCCAGTTCGACCCCCGGCTGGTGGAAAGATTTGTGGGTTTGCTCAAGAAAAGAACTGCCGGGAAATGTCCCCGGCAGCAATAACGGGCACGATCGAAAACCTTTTGCCGTCCTCAGAAAAGACCAGGCCCAAAGTTTCCCAGGCACAAAGCAAAATATTCCCGGTCGTTTATACC
>JBFMEJ010000012.1:0-13479 GCA_040753275.1 Bacillota bacterium | reverse complement strand
AACGTCTTTAAATCAGAAAAAATCACCTCGTTAATGTTCCTGGCCGGGGCGTGCTTGTTGACTATTTGATAAACGCCCGGTTTTTCCTGGTTGGGGGCGGCCCGGAACAATTTTTGGTAAACTTCGATCTGCCAGGTGCAGTCGCCCTCGTCATCCAGGGGCAGCAGATTCACGGTCAGGCGCACCCGGGCGGGGGAATAGCCCACCGCCTGGGTCACCTTTTCTTTTTTCCCGGGGATCTCCACTTCGTCCAGCTTTACCGACCCGGTGATCTCCAGGCTCTCGAACACGCCGGGGAGCAGCATGTTCCCCACTTTTACCTGGCCCAGATCGGTGGTGATGAGCTGCATCAGCATGGTTCTCAATCTCCGTGCATGGAAAGGTACCTGTACGCCAGGTCGATCAAGTCGTCCACGTTCCCGCCGGCGGCCTGCTCGCTTTTTACGACAATGACCACCGGCTGCCGGGTGCTCTTCGTCTCCCTGGTGGTTTCCCTCTCGCGGATGCTCTCCCGGACAAACTCCCGCAGGCTGACCCGGGGCACCTCGCGCAGGATTTCATGTTTAATCTCCGCCCCCGGCATGGCCTCCAGGAAGGGGGTGATCCGCGCCCGGGCGGTTAGCTCCGGCAGCTGCGGGATGGCGCCCAAAACCGGGTTGATCCAAGCCTGGGCGGTTAGGGCCGGCAGCATTGCCGCGCTGGCCTGCAGGGGGGCCGTCAGTGCCGCCCCGGCCAGAGCGGCCGCGGCCGCCGTTTTTAACAGGCCGGAGCGGGAAAGGATCCCGCCGGCGAAGGTTTCCACGAAGGCCATCCCGGAGCGGGTGAGGGTGGAAAGCGGACCCTCCTGCGCGTCGGAGAAGGGAAGGAGCCTTCTCAATTTAGCCAGCCCTTCCCGGACTACCTCTACCGGCCGGTTAATCACCGCCTGGATGCCGGCTGTAAAGGACTCGATCAGCGCCCGTCCGGAGGCCAGGAACTCAACGGCCTTAGCGCCGATGGCGCCGACGATCTCGGTGATTTTGGCCGGTATGTAGGCGGCCAGCTCGCCGAAGATCCGGCCGGCGGTGTCCTTGATGGTTCCCCAGTGCTGGGCGATTAAAAGTGGTATGCCCACCACCGGCATGAGCGCGGCCAGGATTACGGGCCCGTACTGTTGAGCCAGGGCGACGATGTTTTGGAAGACCCCGGCAAACCACTCGCCGGCGCCGGCGAACATGCTCTTCAATTGTTCCCACGTGCGGGTTAAAAAGGCCGTCACCCGGTCCCAGTTCCGCCACAGGGCGTAGATGGCCGCCCCCAGGCCCGCGATGGCCAGCACCACCCAGGTGATCGGGTTGGCCAGCAGCGCCGCGGTAAAGCTCCACACGGAGGCGATCAGCGGGGGCAGGGCAGTGACCGCGGCGGTCAGCGCCGTGCGGGCGAAGGCAGCCACGTGGCGGGCGGTCAGGTAGATCGCCCCCGCCGCGGTGAAGGCTGCCCGCTGGGCGAGGATGATAAATTGTGAGGCCAGCCGGGCAATAGCTGGGACGGCGCGAAGGGCAGCGGAACGAAGCAGGGTAAATACTGAACCAACAATATCAAAACCTTTTCTCATAATACCCCAAATCCACATTATTGCTTTGCCCACTTGCCCCCAGGCCCAGACGACGTGCCCGGCCATCATGATAATTCCTGAAACTACGGTTACGATGGGCGCCAGCACGGCCACCGTCGCCGCGCCCACCGTGGCAACCAAAAGCCCCGTCCGGACCAGGGTGGGGTGGCTTTTGGCCAGGCCCTGGAAGGAATTCACCCAGCCCTTTATGGTGGGAATGAAGGCTTCGATCAGGGGGGCCAGCTCGTTGCCGATGGCCTCCTTGAGCAGGTTGACGTTGTTGATCAGGATTTCCAGCCCCGGCCCGATGCCCGTATTCATCGTCCGGGCCATCTCTTCCGTAAACCGGATCCCCTGGCGCATGGCCATGCCCATCTGCTCCACGTTGCCTCGCAGCAGGCCCACCTTATCGTACAGCAGCTCGATGAGCGCCACCGCCTCCACGGTCCCGAAGGCTTTCTGGATCTGCTGCTTTTCAATGGCGTCCAGGGTTTCACCGTACTTGCCGCGCAACCTGCTCAAAATGTCCACCATGCTCAGCAGCTGGTTGTTGCTGTCCACGAAGCTCAAGCCCAGATCCTGGCCCGCCTTGGCCGCGGACTGGAGAAAGGCGCGGTATTTCGTGGCCGCCTCCCCTCCGGGCATGGTCGCCTGCAGCATCCCCAAAACGGCCAGTTGCTCCTCGAAAGGTCGCCGGGCCGAAGTGGCGGCCGCCCCCAGGGTGGTCAGCGCCTGGGCCATGCCGGCGCCCGTGGTTTTAAACTGCTGGACGGCGGCGGCGATGCCGGCGGAAAACATCTGGCCGAAATCGAAATCCGAAAGCTGGCTGTAGAAGTCTTTGTAAATCCCGTAGCCGGTGGCGAAAAGGGAGGTCATTTCGGCCACGGTGGACTTGGTAGCCCGGGCCGTCAGGGCGGCGTAGCGCGTAAGGGCGCCCACGCCCTCGTCGCTCAAAGCGGATATGCCCGATTTGATGTCGTAAGCCGCGGAGATGAACTGCGCTTTGGTTACCCCCGACCAGTCCCGGACGAAACTGGTCGCCGCGTTGGCCACCGCGTCCAGGTTCTTTATCCCCACGGAAGCAAGCTCGCCCAGCGAACGCTGGACCTCCACGGTGGGCGTCATGATCCCGGCCAGGCTGCGGATCATCTTCTCCGCCGCGCCCTGCAGCATGGTCCCGGAAACGGCCATCCGGTTCCCGAAGTCGATCATGCCCTTGGCGGCCTGGATATTTTTTTCAAACTGGCTCAGCGTTTGGGCCATCTTCTGGACCGGCCCGGTGAACTTGTCCAGAACGCTGACCATCACCGCGAGATTATACAACGCTTCCATCTTGACACGCTCCCCGAAAAAGTTTATGCTGAAGGGGAAAGGGGGTCTGGAAAAATGTTCACGTTCTTGATTGTGTTTTTAATCCTCTTCGGGATCGGCTGCCTGATCGGCTTTGTGTACGCGAATATCAGATACGGGATTCCAACGTTGATTTGGATATTCAAGGGTACGGTTCGCACAATAAAAGAAGGCTGGCAAGAAGGATGTCAGAGAACCGAAAAACAACTTGAAGCCAAATACGGCAAACCAAAGCCATTCCTTACGGCCCTCAAAGAAGGCTGGCAGGAAGGGTGGAACTCCGCAAAACCCCGGCGCTAGGCGCCGGCCTTTATTTTTTGAGCACCTCGGCCAGCGCCATGAGCACCCCGCGCTTCACCGCCAGCGCCCGGCGCTCCTCGTAAAAGTACGCCCGGGCGGCCAGTTCCACAAAGGTGGCGTCGTCCAGCCCCGCGATCTCCTCCTGCGTCATCTCGAAATAATAGCCAACCAGCGCCTCCGCCTGGGCCAGCCCCTCTTCCTCCAGGGCTTTCACCCCCGCTATAATTCTCTCGTGAAAAAATTCCGATTGGCGCCGACCGCCTTTTGCAGCTCCCCTCCGACGGACAGCACCAGGCCCGGCTTGTCGTCAAAAGCCTTTCTTACCACTTCAGCCGAAGGGTAAAGCAAGCAGGCAAAAATCAGGTTATTCAGCGCTTTGTAGATGTCCTGCATGATTTCTTTAAACAGCCTGGAGAGATCCTGGCGATTCGGCTTCCGGAAGTATAAAACAGGCAGGGAGGTTTCTTCTTCCGAATCACTGCGCACTTCGTAAACCTCTCCGTATTCTTTTTTCCACTCCTGGATCTGCTCAGCGGAAACAAAATCCATCATTTATCCCTCCTGGTTTAGCCTTTTCCGTACCCCGGCGCGTTGGGCTCCATACCGTTCCACCAGATCCCGCCGAAGATCTTCAGTTCGTACTCCACCTTCAGCGACTTGTCCCCCTGGCTGGCGCTGCTGCTGACCTTGGCGATTTTGACTGATTTCAAGATGTCGGTTACCGTCGGCTGGTCCTCGTTGGCGTAGCTGACGGAAATAGTGAACGGGGGCAGGGTGGTCAGCGAACGCCCCAGCTTTTTGGCGTAGGCCACCAGTTTGCCGTGCTCCTCCCGCGAAAGGGTGACCTTGCCCTCCGCGGAATAATTGCCCGAACCGTACCCGTAAGGATTGGAGCCCTTGCCGTAAACCGGTTCAAATTCCTTGCTCTCGGAGTATTCGATATCCGTAAAGCCGACGATTTCCCCGTAGGGCAAAACTACGCTGATGTCCTCCCAGCTGTAGCTTTTTCCGTTAATCACTGCCCGGCACCTCCTTTACGCTTTCTGGAAGGGGTTCTCGTAGCCCATTTCAACTTCGATCCAGCGCATGATCGCCAGCGGAACGATGCGCACCTTCACCCGCAAAATGGAGGTGGCCAGCACGTCCTGGTCCCGCGGGATGACCACCCGCCCCCGGGCGATTTCGCCGGCGCCGGCCATGGTGTCCAGCGGCGCGCTCAGCTGCGCTTCGATCGCCGCCAGGCTTTTCTCCAGGTTGAGCGGGTCGATTTCCGCGTGCTCCTGGCGCAGCGCCGTCATCCGCACCTGGGCGCAGGCTTTGTCCATCGGCCGGCGCAGCTCCACAAAACGATAATCGGAAATGGGTTCGGCCGCCATGCGCCCGTTGGTGATGTAGAAGCCGCTCAAGCCGATGTACTGCCGGAAAGTGATAAACCCGGCCTCGTCCAGGGCCAGGATATGCCCGTCGTTGATCCCCTTCGGTCTTAAGTCCACCACGCCGGGCAGGGGGCCATCCATCACCCTGCCGGGGGAGATGCCTACCGGCACAGCAGAAACCCTCCCGGAGTAAAGGCCGGCGCCGTTCCGGTCCACCACCCGGCCGGTGCCCATGTCCACCAGTTCGAAGCGCCCGGCGCAGATGGAAACGCGCGTGCTGGCGAAGCTGGCCTTTTCCGTCAACAGGGCGTTTACCCAGGTGTCCACGGTCTCGGTGTTGTCAGGTCCGCGGGCTTCGGCCAGGAAGTGGATAAAGCGGAACTTGTTTTCCGCTTCCGTAGCCTTGCTGGCCAGGGCAGCCCACATGGCCGCGTCCGACTCCCCGACCACGTGGATGAATTCGAACAGGTAAGCCGAATTCAGCAGCACGTCAATGGCCGCGTTCACCTTGGCCACGCTGGCCTTCGGCGCCGTGGTGTTAAACGTGTATTTGTCCCCCGTCAAAAAGGATTGGGGAGGATCAGTTGCGGACTCCGTGAAGGTCAGGGTAATTCCCGTGCCCGGGATGTCGTACGTCAGGCCCGTCGGGACGGTAATTTTCTCGCTCCACGTGTCCCCGCCGTCCAGGCTGTACTTAAAGGTGGCCTGGTTTTTCGCTCCCGGGTCGACGATCTCCACAATCACTTCGTATTCGTCCAGGGGGCTTCCGTTCGCGGTCACGTTCCCCTGGCCGGTCTTGGTGGCCGTCACGGTCCCCACCGTGCCGGCGATGTCTCCCTCCGCCCGCACCGCATAGATGATGCTGGCCCCGGCCGCGAAGGCGTCGTAAAGGGCGTTGGCCAGCGGGCCGGTGCCGAATTTGTCCGCGATGTCCCCCGGGCTGCTTACGGCCACGATTTCGTTGACCGTCCCGGCGGAACATACGCCCACCTTGGCCTGCAGGCCCGCCGCGCTGGGGGACAAAAGCCCCAGGCCCCCGTCCAAAATCTTTACGTTCACATCCGGTAAAGGCATTTACTTTTCCCTCCTCATCGGCCCGGAAAGCCAACTGTTCAGCGCCGCCAAAAACTCGGCCTCGGTGACGACCTTGCCGGCGCCCCACCCCCGGGCCACCTTCAGACCGGCCATCGCCCAGCGGGGCACGTTGTTTTTTTCCGCCAATTCTTCAATCGTCCGCATTTCTACCGGTATCTCTTTATTCTTCGCCTTTTTCTCCTCGGTCACTTAAATCCCTCCCGTCTCGAATTCAATGACCACTTGCGTCCCCAAATCAAAAAGCTGCTTTGTCTGCTCTTTATACACCCCTCCCTCAAACGTAATGAGAAAAACGGTTACTTCTTTTCCTCTCAATCTGCTGGCGCTCTCTTCGGATGCGCCGGTAGAAAGGCTGATCAGGATGGCGTTTTCCCGGCCGTCGAAGATCCGGCGGGCCAGGCCGGCCACAAAGGCATCCGCGACGGCGGCCAGTTGCCCTTCCCGGTGGACGATCTTCACTTCCGCCGGCAAGGTCCGCTGGTAGATCCGGCGGCGCAAGATCCGCACCGGCCGGCCCTGGTCGTCCGTGCCGTCATAGCCGGCCACCAGGGAGCCGTCGAAGCGCAGGCGCTCGTCGCCCCAGAGCACTTCCGCGTAGGGTACCACCGTGTGGGCGGCGGCGTCCTTCGGTTCCGTGTAGACGTTAACGACGCCGGCCTGTTGCAGCGCCTGGACCAGATACGCTTCGCAAACGCTCCTCATTTGAGCACTTCCTCCAGGGCATCCCTGATGATATTCCCGATCTCTTTCTCGTCGTCAGGGCTGATCCCCAAAAACGGCCGGGCCGGGATCTCCACTTCCTTCTTCCGCGCCCAGCGCCCGGCCACCTTAAAGCGCAGGTGTTTCGCCCTTTTGGGCCGGATGGTCGCCCCGAACTGGTGGACCGGCGCCCGCCTGTCGTTGGTGCCCACCTCTACCCGGTCGGGCCGGTCCGCGTAATCGATCGAATTGCGCAAAATGTTGGTGTCCCGCAGGGTCTGGCCGCCTTCTGAGCGCGCCCGCAGAGAGGGGGGCCACCTGGTGCCGTCCGGGGCCGTTCCGGTGTCGAAGCGCTCCTGGGTGCTGGAAACCAGGTATTCCCCAATCTCCTTGTGCAAGGCGGTGAAGTTCAGCCGGACCAGCCGGTGCAGGTTGTTCTCCAGTTTCGACCAATCCCCTTCGAGCTTGACTCCCACCTAAAACGCCTCCAGCTTTTTCCGGGAGAACCGCCGCTCCCCGCTGTTAAAGCTGACCCCCGATTCCGGCGGGGGCTCAGGCTGCCCCAGGGTGATCCTGCCAGCGGAAATACCCTCCAGGATCCGCACGGCGTTTTTGTAGCGCTCCAGGATGCTCTTGTCCGCGCTCTCCTCGTCGTAGCCCCGCCGGGTGAAAAGGTTGTACAGGGCGATGTCCGCGGCAGCGTTCCTGATGATCCCCGGTACCGGATTAAAGGGCACCGGATAGCGCTTCATACAGTACGGATTGATCTCGTCTACCGCGGCGGCGATGGCCTGATCGATCCGCTGCTGCCCCTGGGGGGTCAGGACTCCGGCGCCCTCATCGTCCACCAGCTCAACGATCTTGGCCTCCGGCGCCCGGTTTTTTAAGTCCTCGTAAGTGCAGTACATTTACTCCGCCTTCTTTTTTGCCTTTTGCTTTTCCGGGGCGTCTCCCGAAGTGGTTTCTTCTGGAATTTCTTCCACGGCAAGCAAGGGATCGGCCTTTAAAATGGCCAGCTGCTCCCCGGTAAACTGCCCGTCCGGGTAATCGGTAGGGCGGGCGGGGTGCAGCACCCCGCACCGCCGGTAGCCGTCAACCTTACTTGTTATGCGCACCATCGGCCCCACTCCTTACGTTGTACCGGTGGAACCGTAAGCCAGCTGCCACAGCCCGTAGCCGGCGTTGTCCCGGCTGTCCGTGCCGTAGACGTACTCCTTCCGCATGAAAACGTTTTCATCCCGGGGATCGTCCAGGGCCACGAATTCGGGGGCCCGGCGGCGCTGGAAAATAAGCGGCTTGACCGGCTTGCTCACGTCAAACAAAAACCACATGGTGTCGTGGCCGGCCAATTCCGGCGCCACCAGCAATTCCGCCGTCCCGCGCCAGGGGTTGGTGGCGCCGGCGGCGTCGCGCTCGGCAAGCAAAATTTCCCGGCCCACTTTTTCTAGGGCCGGCGGAACCACGAGCAGGTTAGGCACAATCTTTAGCGGCCGGCCGTGCTCGTCTTTTAAGCTCATCATGGCCGCCCGGGCTGCGCCGTAAGAGGTAGCCGAAAGCGCCGCCGTGGTCATGTTGGACTGGGGTGGCTGGTCGCCGTCCACGTGCTCGGGTGCGAAAAACGGCTGCCCGTCGTAACACTTCAAGGTGAAACCGTTCACCAGAAGCTCAAAAACCAGCTCGTCCGGGTGCAAAGCGGCGGACTGCCCCAAAGCCTGGATTAACGGGCGGTAAATGCCGATCGTATCGTCTTCGATGTCGTTCCGGTCCACGGCCACGGTCGCTTCCCAGTCGCGGTTCTTGATCGTGTAGCCGTAGGCGGCCAGATTCTGGATTACCCGGTCGCCGATCCATTCGCGCATCCGCGGAATCTTGCCCAGCCACTTGTACTCCTCTTCCCGGGTGCCCGACGGCACCACCGTGGCGATCCGCTCGTAGACCGGCTGGGCGGTGGTGAGCGCTTCGTTGAAAAGGGTTTTAAAGGACTTGTAGATGCTCTGCAGGGTCGCCTGGTTGATGATCATCCGCTTCCCTCCTTAACTGGCTATTATCCTGGCCGCCCGGAGCTTGGCCAAAAGCGCGTTTAGATCGGCCACCACGCCGGCTACGTCAGCAGCCGCGCTGTTGGCCTGCGCCTGGCCCGTCCGGCGGTTGGCTTCGTCAATGTCCACCCACACCTTTGTCGCTGATTCCACCTCGGTGATGATGCCGCAGCCCACCCCGTTGGTGGTGGCCAGCGCCACCGTTTGATCATCGGCCACAAATACCGGCTTGCCCACATCGGCAGCCGTCATGCCGGCAGCCGCGAAATCGAAAACACCGTCCTTCCAGACTAAAACGGTCTGGTCGCCGTCGGCCCCGCCGGTATTGTCCACATATTGCCTGCTTACGCCGACGAGCTTCAGCCCGGCCGTGTCGGATGCCGGCACGGCGTAGCCGCTGGCGTTGATGCAGACCAGCGCCCCGGCGTAGATCTTCGCGCCGGCCGCCACCGGGTAGGCCGCCTGGCCGCCGATTTTCCTTGTCGTGTTCCGGTCCTTGGTCAACGCAGCCATTACTCGCTTTCACCCCCGTACTTTTTAAAAATCTCGTCCGTGATGCCCAGCATCTTGTTGACCAGCGCCTGGGTTTCCTCCAGCCTGGCCTGCTTTGCCGGATCGCTCTTGCCCCCGACTATCTCCTGCACAGGCACCACCACCGGGGCCTTCTCCAGGAACGCCTTAAATCCGTCAGGGTCCTTGAGCGCGTAAGCTTCCGCCCACTCCTTCTGGGCCGGCGCTACCTTGCCGGATTTGAGCGCCTGCGCCACCAGCTCGTCACGCTCCTTGATTTCCAGCTTCTGCTTTAGCTCGTTGAACTGCTGGATGGAAACGTAGCCCGAGGGGTTTTTGAGCGCGATGACGGCGCCCTTTACTTCTTCCAGCCTGGCGTCTTCTTTGAGGTCCAGCAGGGTGAGAATTTCCTTGTGGGCCACCAGGTCAGAGCGCGCCTTCAAACCGTCCAGGGCGGCCAGCACCTGCTCTTCGGTCGCGTTTTCCGGCAGCCCCAGCTTCTTGGCAATTGCCGCCAAATTCATCTCTTCAGCCTCCTTGTTTTTATTCACCAGCGCCGGCATGCCGTCGATCGCCGGCGCGTTGGTCAGCCCCACGGAATGGATCGCTGCCGCCTTGCCGTCGGCCCTGCGCACCAGCACCACGGGGGACAGGTAGCGATATTCCTTGTTGGCGATGTACTGCCTGGCCCGCTCGTTCCACTCCACCCTGGCCCAAAGCCCTGCCTGGCCGCGGCCCTCCAATTCTTTGATCCAGCCCGCCGCGGGGGCCACCACGTCGCCCAAGGTCTGGTGCTCGTAGTCGATCACGATGTCATTGCCCCGTTCCCGGAAGCGGTTGACGATTTCGCGCAGGCTCTCCTCATCGACGGTGAAATCCCCCTCGGTGGATTTCACATAGCCGAAGGGCAGGAGCTGGACCCACTCCGGCGGGTGGGCGGCCAGGTCGCTGGTAAGTATGACCGCATACGTGTTTTCCTGGGCGTACTCGCCGATCTTGAACTTCTTCTTTTTCTCCTCCAGCCGGCGGGTGATGATCTCCTGTTCGCCTTCGGTGTATTGCCGCCGGTTGTCCTCCTGCGCCCAGTACCGGGCGGCCACCCGCGTCTGCTCCGCGTTGGGGCAGGGGTAGCGGTAATTGACCGGATCAAGGTAGTCTTCGTCTTCAATTCCCGGCCAGCGCTCCCGGTGCTCGCCCGGGATGGTCACGTTGCCGCCGGGTTTGATCCCGATCTTGTAGCGCCTGGACCGGGCTTCCTGGGCCTGCTTCGCTTTGTCCATGGTTACCCTCCTTGCCGGCCCCGTTACCGGGCGTTACCATGCTTCAAAAGGGCCGGAATTTTCAAGGCTTTCCAGTGTTTACAGCCAGGTAACCGCCGTTACCTGGCTGTTACCCTGCGTTACTTTACCGTTACCTTTTGGTTACCGCATGGTTACCACTCCTTTTTCTCCCGTTACTTTTCCGTTACCCGTCTATCCACCCCGCTTTCTCCTGTAAGCCTCCCGGAGCGGCTCCGGGTATTTCTTAAGGTCCGGCTCCCAGGCCACCTTCGCCGGGTTGTAAGCGAATCCGGGGTCGGGCAGCAGCGGCCGGGCGGGCTGCCCGGGGGGCTCCACCATGGCCGGCACCTCGGATCTCACCTCCAGCCCCAGGCGCTTGAGGTCCCTCTCCGAGAGGCTGCGCACCCCGCACCGGCACCGGTACCCGTTGGGCGGGTACCAGGTATCCCAAAAGGGGTGGTCAGCCGGAAAGACCATGCCGTCCAGCGCCCGGTGGGTGGGCCGCGTTCTCTTATCGTTCACCGCGTCGTACATCCAGTACGGCCGGCGCTTGATGACATCCGGGTCGCTCATCTGCCGGTACCGGCCCACGTTGTAGGCCGTCTGGACGTTGGTGCGGAAGATGTTGTCGATCCGGTAGGGGAGCAGCCCTTCCCACCCTTTGCGCCGGGGGATTTCCTGCACCAGCTCGCGGAACTCTTTAATTGTCAGCCCTTCCTCCAGGGCCTTTAAAAGGGCCTGGTAAATGTCGTTCAGCACGTCCAGCGAAGCGATCCCCGCCACCGCGAAAGCTTTGGTCTTGTACTCGTCGATCAGGGCCTCGAACTGCTCCTGCGTCAAGAGCACCTTGTCCCGGAAGTATTCGATGGCCCGGCTGAAAGACATGGATTCAAAGCTAAACACCGGCCGCCCACCTGCCGTAGAGGTCGGCCACGAACATGGCCCGGGCCAGCAGGTCCTCCAGCTCCGCCGTGTCCATCCCCGCATATGCCTCCGGGAGCTTTCTCTTCAGTTCCTCCAGGGAGCCGGCGCGCTCAATCAGCTGCAGCAGGGGGGCAAGTAGCGCCTTGAATATGGGCAGGCTCTCCTGCACCGCCCCGTCGGCCAGACTGTCCACCTGCCTCTGCGCCTGGGTAAAACCGGGGGGGCGGTTTTCCAGGACCAGGGGGATCATATCCTTCATCGCCAGCGGGACGGCGCCGGCCGGCGGGGAAAGGACCGTTTCCCCCTCCCGCGGCGCGGGGATGCCGAACCGCTCGTAAACGTGCTCGGCCGAAACCGGCAGGCCGATGTCCTTGATCACGATGCTGTAGATCTTGGCCGTGCGCTCCATGTCCTCCGGCGGTTCGTACTTGAACTTGATGTAGGGAAGCCGGGGGCCCTCTCCCAGGTTGAAGCGCACGATCGGCCGGAACAAGTCCCGGCGCAGGCTCTCCGCCAGCGCCTTGCAGTCCGCCTCCTTGATATCCTGGCGCACCTCACCGTGCGTTTTGCTGGCCGCGTAGCTCCCCCGTTCGCCCACCTCCGTGGTCAGGGTCTGCCCCAGCACCGCCTTGGAGATTTCCGCGTTGCAAAATTCGGCCAGGGTCTTGTGCACGTCGTTGGAGCTTTTGACCGCCTCCACAAACTCAATCTCGGTGTCCTTGGAAATGATCCCCGCGGCGTCGCTGCCGATGTTGATCAGCGCCTGGATCAGGGCGTCCTTGTCCTCCTTGGAGGCGTTGGCGCCGTATTTCCCCACCCGGATGGGCATCCCGTAGACTTCCGCGAAAGTTACCCAATCTTTGAGGTCGTAGTTTTTGAACAGGTACATCCAGGCGCACACCCGTAAGAGCCCCGCCCGGCTGGGGTGGCCGGACCGGGCCTTGTACCGGTGGTAAACGAATTTGTTGGGGGGCAGCTCCATGCCCACGGCCGGGTCGCTTTCGGTGAGCAGGCGCAGCTCGTCCTGGTCTCCGAACCGGAACTTCTTCTGGTGGCGCCAGCGCAACTCCTTGACCAGCGCCCGGCCTCCCTCTACCGCCCACATGATTTCGCAAACCGAAAAACCTTTGCCGATGGCGTCCAACAGGTCCAGGACGGCGTCTTCAAAGCCCTCAAACTCCATGACCTCCTGGACCAGGGCGGCCGCCTTCTTGTCCGCCCGGGAATCGGAGTAGGGGAGGATCTCCCACTCCAGCCCTTGCACGGCCACCTTCCTGGTTTGCAGCACAGAAAAAAGGTGGGTGTCCTTCTCCTCCATCTCCTCGAAGAGCTCCATCTGCCGGTAGATATCCCCCTGGTCTGCCTCCTTGAAGATGCGGGCCAGGCGCTCCGGGGTCAAGCCCTGGGAGGGGTAGGAGGAATAGCGGTCCCGAATGGTCACCACGGCGATCTCGCGGGTGATCGGCTTGTTTGTGCTTAAGATCTCTCCGTTGGGACCATAGATAGGCACCTAGTACGCCCCCTTGCCAAATCTGGCTTTCCTTTTCACTACCGTCGTATATTCCACCGGTCCCGTTTTGACGCCCTTGCCGGTGGCCAGCCAGAGCGCAATCCGGGCCGAGTTGATTGCCATTCCAAAGTGATTGGGCACGTTTCTCTTGTAGTGAATCGCCGCGTCCTCGCTGTCCTTGTCCTTTTCTTTGACCAGCCTTTTCAAGTGCTTTTCCACCGTTTCCAGCAGCTTTTCCTCGTCCACCGTGCGGGGGCGGGGGAGAAGGGCCAGGGGAGGAGAAGCGGCAAAAAGATCCGTCGTCTCGTCCAGCGATTCGTCCCTGTCCACGGTCACCACCTTGACCGCCCGGCCGCCTTCGCCTTCCTCCTTTTCCTTTACGTCCGTGCCTTTGAAGTATTGAATGTAGCCGGCCGCCCTCTCCAGGCTGCGCACCACCTGCTTGCTGGCGGT
Source organism: Bacillota bacterium (assembly GCA_040753275.1). GTDB lineage: Bacteria > Bacillota > Desulfotomaculia > Desulfotomaculales > Nap2-2B > JAIMBK01. The sequence continues at coordinate 349 of JBFMEJ010000012.1, read as the reverse complement.
CTTGTACGGCATGGCGTCGATTACCAGCGCGCCGGCGTTAAATGCTTTCTCCAGCACTTTTACCCGCTCCACCAGGTCCTCCACGTCCAGTTCCTCGAAGTAAAGGCAGCGGATTCCTTCCCAATCCAGGGGGGCCACCACGGCGACGTGCGCCCGGTCCCCCATGTCGATCCCGATCCCGGTGATTGTGTCGCGCCAGTAATCGCAGAAGTAATATTCGGACTTGACCCTTTTTAAAACCTCATCCGTGATTGGCTGCATATCCCCGCCATCGGGTTTAGCCAGAACAGAGCACTTGAACTTGGCCAGCTTGCTGGGCTTGCTCTGGGCCTTTTGCCAGCGGTCCCAG
>JBFMEJ010000011.1:0-13644 GCA_040753275.1 Bacillota bacterium | reverse complement strand
GCCTTTTCCCGAGCAGGTAGTCCAGCATCACGTCGTAACCGGCAATCCCCAGCCCGGTGGCCAGGGCCATGATCACCACGCCCAGGTAAATAAACAAAACGGTGGCCAGCAGCACCCCCCAAAGGCCGCCTTGACCGAAAACGATAAAAAACTGCATGATTTCCTGGCCGGAAGCAAAACCGGCGCCGATAATTGTTCCCGCGTACAGGGTAACCACTTTGACGAGCATGCCGGAGGCGGGAGCAGATCGCGGCAAGGACATCACTCCCGAAGAAAAGGAATTAAGAATCAAACCTCCATGTCACTTTCGTAACACCAACAGAGAACGAAAATGGGCGGCCCGCCGTTCGATTTGAGATTATTCACATCATTTTTTGCCAGGGACGTCAGCCCAATGGAAACCCCTTCCTAAATATTTATGCAGCACCCTTTAGAAAATAGTTCCTGGCTTGCCGTTCGTTTGCAACGAGCGGCATCTGCAAAGGACCGGCAATATCGGTCGTCAGTCGTCAGAGGTCAGACGTCGGAAGACCACCTTTGAGACAAGTTTTTGTTTCGTGCTTTGTTTCTGACGGCTGACGACAGCGACCGGCGGCTGAAAAACGCTTTTGACTGGAATAAATGGGGGGCGGTCTGGAAATAAATATATAATAGCTTTGAACAAAGGAGGAAAGAAATGCAAACAATTGATCGGCAAACAGCCGCGGGAACTTCCCGCACGAAAATTAATCTCGAGGACCCGCTGGCGGCCGTAAAATTCGGCTGGGACCTGGCCGGCCGTTTAGATAGAAACAGTTCTCCTCCCGGACGTCCGAAAGTACTGCTCTGCATCGGCACAGACCGTTCGACGGGGGATTGTCTCGGGCCGCTGGTGGGCAGCAAACTTTCCGCCCTGGGGCAGGACTTTTTCCACGTTTACGGGACGCTGGAACAACCCGTCCACGCCAGCAATCTGAAGCAAAAACTGGACGAGATTTACCGGCGCTACGAAAACCCGTTGATCGTTGCGGTCGACGCCTGCCTGGGCAGCCTGGAGAACGTGGGTTGCGTAAACATCGGCGACGGTTCTCTGCAGCCCGGTGCGGGGGTAAACAAAAACCTTCCCCCGGTGGGCGAGATCCACATCACGGGCATCGTTAACGTAGGCGGGTTCATGGAATACCTGGTGCTGCAAAACACCCGGTTAAACCTGGTCATGCGCATGGCCGACCTGATCGTGGAAGGCCTGATGAATGCCATCGGTTACTGCACCCAGGAAGAAATTCCTGAACAACTGTATCAAAGCGTACAGGCGCAAAGTTTTTAGGTATAAAAACAAAAAGGTCATCAGATCCTGAATGGATCTTGATGACCTTTAACTTTTTCGGCTATCTGTACTGGCGCAGGCTGACCAGGATCTCTTCGGGCGTTTTCCCGGCGGCGTCAATGACCGGCGCTTTTGTAGTGATGTCCTGCATGTTCATGACGTTGTTGTCCAGTCCGCTCACGACGATCGCATCGGCGTCCCTTTGCCTGGACAGCCCGACCACGGCATATCCGTTCTTTTCTAATAAATCGCGCACGCCCGTCAGGGAATCCTCGACGGCAATTGTTTTCACAGCCGCTTTACCTCCTTCAGGTCAGCATCCGGATATGTTCTTAGTATTCGGCAGAGGCGCGCTTTTTATGCCCGCCGGAAAGGAAAAGCAGCCGCTAATTTTGGCCGGCAAGATCGGCCAGCTCCCGCAGTAAATCAATTACCTCTTCGTCGGTGGTCTGGGCAAAATCCATGTAAAATTGCCCTACGGCGTAAAAATTGGCCGGGGTCAAGAGGCAAACCGCCCGGTCAACCTCTTTTTTCAGCATCGCCAGGGTATCGGGCGGAGCCACCGGAATGGCCAGCACCAGTTCCTCGGGGTGAAACATATTCTTCAGGGAGCGGATTGCCGCCAGGATGGTGTAGCCCGTGGCCACGCCGTCGTCAACCAGGATAATTTTCTTGCCGTCGTATGGCGGGTAGTCTTCTTTTCCCCGGTATCTTTTCATCCGCCGGCGAATTTCCGCCACTTCCCGGGCGACTTCCGCCTGCAAATCCTCTTCTCGCAATTTCAACACATTTAAAATCTGACGGTCGAAAATGGCGGCGCCGTCCTGGGCTACCGCCCCGATGGCCGCCTCCGGGTTGTGAGGCGCGCCGATTTTGCGCGGGATAATCAAATCCAGCGGCAGCCCGAGCTCCCGGGCCACCTGCGCTCCCACCACCACCCCGCCCCGGGGAACGGCCAGCACAACTCCGCCCCGGAAGGACTCGCCGGTGCCCTTTAACGCTTCCGCCAGCCTTCTGCCGGCATCCGCACGGTCTTGAAAAACCACCGTCCACACCCCCCAATTTGGTCGTGGGTAGTTTGTCGTTAGTGGTTAGTGAATACAGCTAGCCATTATTAACGAAATTTTATTTCTTGTGCTTTTTGCCTCTGTACCTTTGTGCCTGGCTTAATTGATTAGCGCTTCGATCAACCGGGCGGCATCACGGGCCGCCAGGGGTTTCCCCAGCCGCCTGGCCCGCTCCGCCATTGTTTGCAGGCACCCCGGCCCCCGCAGGCACTCTTCAACCTTCCGGACCAGTTCCCGAACGTTGTCTACCTGCAGGGCAACCCCCTGCCCGGTCAAAAACTCGGCGTTTCTAACCTCCTGCCCCGGCAGGGGATCCACGATAAAGATGGGCAGGCCTCTGGCCAGGGCCTCAGCGCAGGTCAAGCCGCCGGCCTTCCCCACCATAAAATCGGAAGCAGCCATCAACTCGTGGATATTGTCCACAAAACCAAGCACCTTGACCGGGTTGCGCAAACCGGGCAGCATCCGTTCCAGCTTCGCCTTTAAAGAATTGTTGTTCCCGGTTACCACAATCATTTGCAGTTTCCCCGGGCTGTTCCCCAGGGCTTTCACAATCTCGGCCAGCGGGCCCATCCCCAGACCTCCGCCGACAACCAGGGCCGTCGGCAAGGATGGATTTAAGCCCAGCCGGTTCTGCACGTCGCTCCGCTCCACGGAACCGGCAAAACAGGTATTGATGGGGATGCCCACGGCATGTACCTTTTCCAGTCCGATTCCGTACTCCGCAAAAGACGACCGCAACTCCGGCACAGCCACGGTAAACAGGTCCACCCCGGAAAAGATCCAGAAAGGATGCACGGTGAAATCGGTCAGCGTCGCCGCCACCGGGGAGGTAAGGCAACCCCGCTGCTTTAAGCTGGCCAGAATCCCGACGGGGAAGGGGTGCGTACAAACAATGACCTGGGGTTGAAATTCATTTAAAAAGCGAATTAATTTCGGCGCCGCCAGCCGGTTTAAAATCCGGTTAAACTCTTCCTTTCCCGCCTCGGAAAAAGGCTGCCCCTTTTCCGCCAGGTGGTATAAATACCCGTAGACAACCGGCGTAATCTTGAGCATTTCAATGTAGGTGCCGAAAAGCACCTTATCTAAAAAAGGGTTGATATAACGAAAGGTATCCAGGATGGTTACTTCCAGATCCGGTCTCCTTTCGTGGAAGGCTTTTTTCATTGCCAGTGCCGCCTGGAGGTGACCCATCCCGGCAGATACTGATAAAATCAGGACCCTTTCCAATTCTGGCATGGTTATCCTCTTTTTATTCAGGCACAGAGTTCACGGGTACAAAGGCACACAAAGTTAAGGGGGGCCGCTGCTTCTAACCGGCCAGCGCACCTTCAATAATTTCCCGGACATAACTTACTATCTTATCCGCCGGCACAAAAGTTGTTTCTCCGCCGGCCCGCTTTTTTACTTCCAGTTCGCCGCTCCGGACAGCTTGCTTACCCACGGTAATGCGTAAGGGGTAGCCAATCAGGTCGGCGTCCTTGAATTTTACTCCCGGACGCTCCGGACGGTCGTCCAGGACAACTTCGATGCCTGCCGCAAGAAGCGAGGCATAGGTCTTTTGCGCCATTTCCATTTGCTTTTCGTCGCGATCGCTCACCGGCACCACTACCACGTGAAAAGGAGCAATGGAGAAAGGCCAGATAATGCCGTTTTCGTCGTGGTTTTGCTCAACGGCGGCCGCCATCGTCCGGGTGATCCCGATTCCGTAACAACCCATGATCACCGGCCGGGCCTGTCCGCTTTCATCCAGGTAGGTGGCGCCCAGCACCTTGCTGTATTTATCGCCCAGTTTAAAAATCTGCCCGACTTCGATTCCCTGCGTTGCGGAAAGGGGATGCGCACACCCGGGGCAGGCGTCTCCCGCCTTTACCAGGCGCAGATCGGCGACCAGATCCGGCTGAAAATCGCGGCCCGGGTTGACGTTCACCAGGTGCGCGTCATCTTTGTTGGCCCCGGTGACGGCATTTATCATTTGCATTATTTCCAGATCGGCGGCTATTTTTACGCCGGTCAAACCGACCGGACCGGCGAACCCAAGTCCGGCGCCGCTGACTTTTTCTACCGTGGCGGAATCGGCCAGCTCGCACCGGAGCACGCCCAGTTCCTTTTGCAGCTTGATTTCGTTGACGTCCCGGTCCCCGCGCACCAGCGCCGCCACAATGCCCTGCTCGGTTTCGAAAAGCAGGGTCTTGATCAGGCGCTTTGCATCTACTCCTAAAAAGGCAGTGACTTCAGCAACGGTGCGCCGGCCCGGAGTGGCCACTTCGCTTAAGGCGGCCGGCTCCTCGTCCGCCCCGAAGCGCTCCGGCGGAGAAAAGGCCCTTTCCACATTGGCCGCGAAATCGCAATGATTGCAAAAAACGATGGTTGATTCACCCGCCTCGGCAAAAACGATAAATTCGTGCGTATCCTTGCCGCCGATGGCGCCGGAATCGGCCTCCACCGGGCGAAAACGCAGGCCGCAGCGCTCAAATACCCGGCTGTAGGCAAAAAACATCTTCTGATAGCTGATATCCAGCCCCGCCTGGTCCCGGTCAAAGGAGTACAGATCCTTCATGATAAATTCCCGTCCGCGCAGCAGCCCGAAACGGGGCCGGCGCTCGTCCCGGTACTTGTTCTGAATCTGGTAGAGCAGCAGGGGAAGCTGCCGGTACGATTTCACTTCGTTGCGCACCAGGTCGGTGATAATTTCCTCGTGGGTGGGGCCCAGGCAAAAGTCCCGCCCGTGGCGGTCCTGCAGGCGAAACAGCTCCGGGCCGTAAACGTCCCACCGGCCGGATTCCTGCCATAATTCCGCCGGCTGGATAATCGGCATGACCAGTTCCTGACCGCCCTGCCGGTCCATTTCTTCGCGGACGATGGCTTCGATTTTTTTCACCACCCGGAGGGCCAGGGGGAGCAAATTATACACTCCCGCCGCGGCTTTGCGGATAAAACCGGCCCGTACCAGGAGCTGGTGGCTGACCACCTCCGCGTCGGCGGGAACTTCCCGCAGCGTGGGAATCAATAATTGGGATGCCCGCATAAACGTAGAGATCCTCCCTCAGAAAATATATACATTATCTTCCGGCGTCTGACTGACGACCGACGATCGATAAGAGCAGGCAAAAAGGTAACAGGCACAAAGGCACAAAGTAAAAAATATGGGTCAAGGAATGGTTCTCTTTACGCAAAATTTTTTGCTAATTCCCGAGCCTCCCGAACCAGCTCCTCCGCCAGCTTTTCTTCCGGCACCCGGCGGATGATTTCGCCGCGGCGAAAGAGCAGGCCCACCCCTTTTCCCCCGGCGATGCCCACGTCGGCATGCCGGGCCTCTCCCGGACCGTTTACCACGCACCCCATCACGGCTACCTTCAGCGGTGCAGTCAGATCCTGGAGCCTTTCTTCTACTTCGTTGGCAATTTTGATCAGGTCGATTTCAGTACGTCCGCAGGTGGGGCACGAGATCAATTCGATTCCCCTTTTTCGCAGACCCAGGGCTTTCAATATTGCGTACCCCACCCGCACCTCTTCTACGGGGTTGCCGGTTAACGAAACCCGGATGGTGTCCCCGATGCCCTCGGCCAACAGGGCGCCGATGCCGACGGCCGATTTTACCGCCCCCCAGCGCAGCGTACCTGCCTCCGTAACCCCCACGTGGAAGGGGTAGTCAACTTTTTCGGCCAGCAGCCGGTACGCCGCGATCATGAGCGGGACGTCGGAAGCTTTTACGGACACCTTTATTTCGTAAAAACCCAACTCCTCCAGCCGGCGGATCTGCCGGAGGGCGCTCTCCACCAGCGCGGGCGCGCTCGGGGCGCCGTATTTTTGGAGCAGTTCCTTTTCTAAAGACCCGGCGTTGACCCCGATCCGGACGGGCACCTTCCTTTTTTTCGCCGCTTCCACCACCGCCGCCACTTTTTCCCGCCCGCCGATATTGCCCGGGTTGATCCGCAGGCCGTCGATACCCCCTTCCAGGGCGCGCAAGGCAAGGCGGTAGTCGAAGTGAATGTCGGCCACCAACGGGATCTTAATTTGCTTTTTAATCAGAGGCAAGGCGTCGGCGGCCCGCTCGTCAGGAACGGCCACGCGCACGATTTCGCAGCCCGCGGCGGCCAGTTCGTTAATCTGCGTCACCGTCGCCGCCACGTCGCGGGTATCGGTATTGGTCATGGATTGGACGGAAACGGGCGCGTCCCCGCCCACCTGCACCGTCCCCACCTGGATTGGCCTGGTTTTTCTGCGCTTCGCCAGCACCGCCCTACCCCTTATCGCTGGAATAACTGGAGGAGATCATTATAAGTGATGATCACCACCAGCAAAATCAGCAACCCAAAACCAACCAGGTGGATAAAGTTTTCTTTTGCCGGGTCCACGGGCCGGCCCCGGAAAAGTTCCACCATTAAAAAGACGAGGCGGCTGCCGTCCAGGGCGGGAATGGGCAGCAGGTTAAACAAACCGAGGTTTACGCTTAAGAAGGCGGCCAGCTGCAGCAGGCTGAAAAAGCCGAATTCCGCCGCCCGGTTAATCTCCCAGACGATCCGCACCGGCCCCCCCACATCGGCCGGGGCTTTGCCCGCAATCATCTGGCCGAGAAAATTAATTATTAAGGCAGTAACCCGGACAGTATATTCCGTCCCGGTAGCCAGGGCGCTGAATAAATTAAGACGCTGCAGCTGCGGTGCCGGGTAAACGCCGATCTTTCCGTTTCCCTGTTCATCAGGCTGGGGAATTACCGGAATCTCTTTAATTTGCCCGGTGCGCCGGATGGTCAGGAGAATCTTTTGACCGGGGCGGGTGTTGATCATTTCGGTCACCTGCTCCCAGCTTTTAATCTCCTGGCCGTTGATGGCGATGATTTGATCCCCGGGCTGCAATCCTGCTTTTTCTGCCGGGCTCTCCGGCACCACTTTATCCACCACGGTGGTCAGCCTGGGCAGACCCTCGGGGGTCAGGGCGGGAACCCCCTGAACCATAAAAATCGCGGCCAGAATCAAAATCGCCAGCACAAAATTCATCAGCGACCCGGCGGAGATGACCAACATTCTGTGCAGAACGGGCTTGTTGTTAAAGCTCCTGGTCTCGTCTTCGACCTTTTCCTCCGGATCCATGCCGGCCATGCGAACGAAGCCGCCCAGGGGCAAAAGTCTTAAGTTGTAGGCGGTTTCTCCCCGGGGGAAGGTGAATAACTTGGGGCCAAAGCCGATGCTGAACTCGTGCACTTTAATTCCCGCCGCCTTGGCAAAGATAAAGTGGCCGAGTTCATGAAAAATGATCAGCAGGCCGAAGACAAATACGGCGGCCCAAAAGGTTTGCATTTTAGATTCCACCTTCGAATGGGCTGGATTAGTTCAGCTCGCTCCGCTGCTCCGGGTCGACCAATTGAGAAGTGAGAGGCGGGAAGTCAGAAGTAAGATTATCAATTTCCAACTTCCAACTTCTCACATCCCACTTCTCAATTGCGCTGCCGGTTCGCTGACCGCGGCTGCGCTGTGTCTGGTTCCCGACCCTACGCAGATGTCGCTTCGCTCGAACTAATCCAGCCCTCTGTTTTCATCATTTTGGAGAAAAACGGCATTCATCATAAGTACCTCAATAATAATGTCTCCTGGATTTCTAACAGCCAACCGCCGTGATCAGCCTCCGGGCCAGATCCTTCGCCCAACGGTCGGCGGCCAGTACATCCTCCAGGTCCCGGCACGGGCAAACCTCGTGAGCGTTCATGACCCGCTCGACAATCTCCGGGATGGCCCCGAAAGAAATGGCGCCGGATAAAAAGGCTTCCACCGCCACTTCGTTGGCCGCATTTAACACAACCGGCATGGTGCCCCCTGTCCGCCCCGCCGCCAGGGCCAGGGCAAGGCAGCGAAAACGGTTCAGATCGGGGGGTTCAAAAGTCAACTGCGCACTTTCCTCCCAGTTTAACCTGGGCAGCCGGTTGGGCCAGCGTTCCGGGTAAGTCAAGGCGTACTGAATAGGCACCCGCATATCCGGTACGCCCAGCTGGGCCAGCGTGGAGCCGTCCACAAACTCCACCAGCGAATGGACGATGCTTTGCGGATGCACCACGACCTGGATCTGATCATAGTTTAACCCAAACAGCCACCTTGCTTCAATAACTTCCAGGCCTTTATTCATCAAAGTGGCCGAATCAATGGTCACCTTCCGGCCCATTTTCCAGTTCGGGTGCGCCAAGGCCATCTCCACGGTGACCTTTTGCAAATCGGCTGGTTCTCTTAAAAACGGCCCCCCGGAAGCGGTGAGAATAATTTTGGCCACCTGCTCGCGCGGCGTGTCCCCGAGGCACTGCCAGACGGCGGAATGTTCGCTGTCCACGGGCAAAATCTGCGCTTTTTGCGCCGCGGCCAGCCTCAAGACCAGTTCCCCGCCGGCCACCAGGGTCTCCTTATTGGCCAGGGCGATGTTTTTTCCCGTCCGTAGCGCGGCCACCGTGGGGAGCAGGCCCAGGATGCCCGGAACGGCGGTCAACACCAGATCGGCGCCGGGAAAGCGGGCCACCTCCTGCAGACCGGCCTCCCCGGAATAAATTTCCGGCCGTTCACCGGGCGTAAGCAAAGCCGCCAGGGCTTGAGCTTCTTTTTCGCCTTCCACGGCCGCCACGGCCGGCCGGAACTCGCGGATTTGCCCGGCCAAAAGCCTTAAGTTGCGGCCGGCGGCCAGACCCGCCACCTGAAACCGGCCGGGGAACTGGCGGACCACCGCCAGCGCCTGCTGCCCGATGGAGCCGGTGCTCCCCAAAATAACAATCTTTTTCATCGTCATGGTGACCTACTCCTGCTTCCTGGCGGCCATCCCGGCCTTAATTGCGGCCAGCACCGTAATCAACAAAATCGGCCCCAAAATCAGCCCGGCCACCCCGATGGTCTTTAAGCCCACGTACATGGCAATCAACACGGCCAGCGGATGCAGGCCCAAATTGGCCGCCACCACCCTGGCTTCCAGAGTTTGCCGGACCGCCCAGACCAGCGCGTACAGCACCAAAAGCTTAACCCCGAAGCCTATATTGCCGCTGATCAGCGCCCAGGCCGCCCAGGGCAGGTAGACCGTCGCCGGGCCGAGCACGGGAATCAAATCGAAAAAGCCGATGATCAAACCCACCGTCAAGGCGTATTTGGCGCCGATGATCTGCAGCCCGACAATACTTTGCAGGGTGGTCAGGGAAATCAAAATTAACTGGGCGCGCAGGTAACCTAAAAAAGCCCCGACCACTTCGCGGCCCACGCTTGCCGTCCTTTCCCCCCACGGGGCGGGAACATATTTTAACCAGAATCGGACAATCTCCCGCCGATCCCGGCTGATAAAATAGGTGGCCAGCAGGGTGACGATAATCACCATCACCGCGCCGGGCAGGGCGGAAGCCAGGTGGAGCAGGAAGTTCGCCGCCTGGCCGGCCAGATCGGACAGCCACCGGGTAAATACACCCATGTTCTCCTGCAAACGGTCGGTAATTACCGGCGGCAGCTGAATATAGAAAAGCCTTCCCCGTTCCACCCAGCCGGTAATGTACTCCTGGACGGGGCGAAAATATCTGGGCAAGGATACCGATAAATCACTCAGTTCCGCTACCAGCCGGAAAACCAGCAAAGTCAAAAGCGAACCCAGCCCGCCGATCAGGACCGCCATCGCCGCCCCCACCGCCAGCGGCCTGGCCAGCCTGGCGCGCTGGTTGAGAAACCTCACCAGGGGTTCGATGAATACGGTCAAAATGACCGCCAGCAGAAAAGGAATCGTAACAATAAACAAATACTTGATGATGACGAGCACTTCCGGCACGATAAATTTCCAGGCCAGGTAGAGCAGCAAAAGCGTGATCGTCATCGCCGCGATTTGCATGTAGCGAGGCATTTTTTCGCCACCCCGGTTCAAATAATCAGCTTCTGGACGTAATAATAAACCAGGGGGGCGGTGAACAGCATGCTGTCAAAGCGATCCAGCATCCCCCCGTGCCCGGGGATCAGATCCCCGGCGTCTTTAACTCCCACCTGCCGTTTAAAGGCCGATTCCACCAGGTCCCCCGCCTGTGCGGCGAGCCCCAGCAAAATGCCCAGCGCCAGCAGGGGCGCCGGCGACAAAAAAGGATAAATGTATAAAAAAGCGGCGGCCACCAGAAAACTTCCCGCTGCTCCCCCCACGGCGCCCTCGATTGTTTTTCCGGGGCTTAAAGCGCGGGCCAGGCGGCGTCTGCCGAAATATTTACCGACGAAAAAGGCACCCGTATCGCTCACCCAGGTGCCGGCCAGCATGAAAATAATCCAGATCCAGCCGTCGGGCAAGGTCCGCAAAAGATAAACGTAAACAAAAAGGCCGACGTATGAAACGGCCAACAGGGCCACGGACATGTCGATTAGATTAAATTTCGGATAAAAGAAGATGAACCAAAGTAAAAAGATAAAAAATATAATGGCGATGGCTCCCGCCAGGCCGGCGTCTTTGTATAAATAAACGCTCCCTAAAAGGAGGGCCGTCCCCGCCAGCATCAGCCCAAAAGGAATATTTAAATTCAGGCGGCGAAACATCCGCCGGATTTCCGCCAAAGAAAGCAGCATCACCAGCGCGCACAGGGCGAGCAGCACCGGCCCGCCCAGCCATACGGCCAGGATAATTAACGGAATACCGATCAGTGCGCTCAAAATTCTGGGCAGCAACAAAACCTTTTCACCAGCTTTAAAGAAGCCCGCCAAAACGACGCTCCCGGCTTTGAAAATCAACAATCGCCTGCAGTAAATGAACCCGGCGAAAATCAGGCCACAATACCGGCGTTAACCAGAATTCCGTATACGCCAGCTGCCACAGCAAAAAATTGCTCACCCGGTAATCCCCCGAAGGCCGGATTAAAAGATCGGGGTCCGGCTGCCCGGCAGTATACAGGTGGCTGGAAATTACTTTTTCATCAATCTCCCCGGGGGCCAGCTCCCCCTGCCGGACCTTTTGCGCCAGGGCGCGTACGGCCTCCACCAGTTCACTGCGGCTGCCGTAGTTCAGCGCCACATTCAGGGTCAACCCCCGGTTCAGGCGGGTCCGCTCCCTGGCCATCAGCACCGCCTTTTGCGCGGAAGCGGGCAATTCCTCCAGTTTCCCGATGGGGTTGATGCGGATCCCGTTGGCGCATAGCTCGTCAATTTCTCTTTGAAGATATTCTATTAATAAATCCATTAAAGTATTTACTTCTTCCCGGGGTCTTTTCCAGTTTTCCGTAGAGAAAGCATACACGGTAAGGAACTTGATCCCCAGTTCAACGCAGATCTTGACCACATCCCGCAGGGACTCCACCCCGGCCCGGTGCCCGAAGGTGCGCGGCAGCCCCCGGCGCTGCGCCCAGCGGCCGTTGCCGTCCATGATAATTGCAATGTGCTGCGGCAGCCGGGACCGGTCAATCCGGGCAAGCAATCCTGTTTCTTCAGCTGTTTTCCTTTCCTCCGGCAACTTTTTAAACATCCATCCGGTCCCCCATAATCAGTCGTCGGTCGTCGGATGTCAGACGTCAGAAAAAATTATATAAAACCCCCTCAATATGAATAAGCAGGCGGCGGACGGCGGACGTCAGATCTGCTTTTGAAAATTTCCACTTCTTTCCCCAAAAAATGCTGACGCCCGACGACTGACGACTGTTTTGAGGGGGTTAAGGTCCTTTATTCTTCCACAATCGCTCCGTTCGGACAAACATCAAGGCAAGTACCGCAGCTCTCGCATTTGTCCGGGTCAATCCGGTAAATGTCTCCCTCCACAATGGCTTCGTTCGGGCAGGACTCCAGGCAGGTCCCGCAGGCCAGGCATTCGTCCGTGATCCGGTATGCCAACACAACCCACCCCCTCTCTAAGAACAGTAACCCCTGATTTACACTTGCATGATCTCTTGTTCTTTGTTCGCCACCAGCTGATCAATTTCCTTAATATATTTATCCGTTAATTTCTGAACTTCCTCCTGCAGGCGGCGCAGCTCGTCTTCCGAAAGTTCGCCCTTTTTCTGCTGCTGCTTAAAAAGATCGTTGGTCTCGCGGCGGATATTGCGGACGGCCACCCGTCCCTCTTCGGCTTTTTTCCGCACTACCTTCACCAGTTCGGCCCGTCTTTCCTGGGTCAACTGCGGGATTACCAGGCGGATTACCGTCCCGTCGCTGGCCGGGTTGATGCCCAAATCTGATTTCAAAATGGCCTTTTCGATCTCCGGCAGAGCCGCTTTATCCCACGGCTGGATCACCAGGAGCCGGGGTTCGGGAGCAGAGATATTGGCCAGCTGGTTCACCGGCATTAAACTGCCGTAATAGGAAACCATCACCTTGTCCAGCAGCGCCGGCGTGGCTCTGCCCGCCCGCAAGCCGGCAAACTCTTTTTTAATCACTTCCAGGGTTTTTTTCATATTTGCTTCCGCTTCACTGACCCGGGGATTAACCAACTGCCACACCTCCTACAAAGGTGCCGATGTTTTCACCCAAAACGGCCCTTTTGATATTCCCCACCTCATTCAGGTTAAACACCACAACCGGGATGCGGTTGTCCATGCAGAGGGAAGTGGCCGTCGAATCCATTACGGCCAGCCCCTTATTCAGCAAATCGATGTAAGTGAGCGAGGTAAACCGTTTGGCGTTGGGATTTTTCAGCGGGTCATCGTCGTAAACCCCGCCCACCCGCTTGGCCATTAAAATTACTTCCGCCTCAATTTCCGCAGCCCGCAGGGCGGCGGTGGTATCGGTGGAGAAATAGGGATTCCCGGTTCCGCCGGCAAAAATAACCACCCGGCCCTTTTCGAGGTGCCGGATCGCCCGGCGCCGGATGTACGGTTCCGCCACCGCCCTCATCTCGATGGCCGTCTGGACCCGGCTGATAATCCCTTGCTTTTCCAGGGCGTCCTGTAACGCCAGGGAATTAATTACCGTGGCCAGCATGCCCATGTAGTCCGCCGTCGCCCGGTCCATCCCCTTGGCGCTGCCGGCGAGCCCCCGCCAGATGTTGCCGCCGCCCACCACAATCGCCATCTGCACCCCTAACTGAACGACCTCTTCGATCTGGACGGCGATGGATTTGACCACGTCAGGATCGATGCCGAAGCCCTGGTTTCCGGCCAAAGCCTCCCCGCTCAACTTCAAAACCACGCGCCTGTACTTGGGGACCGCTGCCGATGCCATGCGGAAAGAAAACCTCCTCTTGCCTCAATCAGGACCTGACCAGGCCTTCACCCAGTTCAAAGCGCGCAAAGCGCCTGACGGAAATGTTTTCGCCCAGGCGGGCAATATGTTCATTCAGCAACTGCTGAATGGTCACGTCCTGGTT
>JBFMEJ010000010.1:0-14055 GCA_040753275.1 Bacillota bacterium | reverse complement strand
CCCGGCTGATGGAAACAATCCGCCATATGCTCCGGGAGTGCATCAGGACTAATCCCCATCCTCTGGAGGTGGTGCGCCGGTTAAACAAGGTGGGAGGGTATGAACTGCGGAAATGCGGAGCTTTTGCCACCCTATGCCTGCTGTGTTACGACGGGACAGCTGGGCGGCTCACCTGTGTCAATGCAGGACACCACCCTCCCCTCCTTCTCTCTGACGGCAAGGTGAAAGCGGCCAGCTGCAGGGGGGTTGCCCTGGGCCTGTTGGAAGATTACCTTGGGTCAGGGGCGGAGGAATTTTTTCTTGCCGCCGGAGATGCGGTGGTGCTGTATACCGATGGACTTGTGGAGGCCTGTGGACCGGGCGAGCAAAGGTACGGGCAGGAACGGTTGAAGGAAATAGTTCGCCTTCAGTACGGCGCTGATGCAGACAGAATGAAACAAAACATTTTGTCTGACCTGGAGACATTTACCCGCGGTTTTTCCCAAAAGGATGACGTAACACTGGTTGTGATGAAGGTAACGGGAAAGGCAGGTGAAAGGGGTGAAGATTAGAGTCCGGCAAAAGAAAGGGATGGCCATCCTGGAGGTGGAAGGCGAGCTGGATTTCAGCAACGTGGAGCAGTTGCAACAGGAAATTCAGCGACGGCCGGAGGAAGTGGTGGAGATAGATCTGCAGGGACTTCGGTTCATAGACTCTTCCGGGGCGGGAATGCTCCTGAGCCAGGCCAGACACCTGTACAGGCAGGGGCGGACCCTGAGAATTGTTCGCATCCCCGATTTTATTCGAGAAGACCTGGAAGTGATCGGTTTTTTCCGAGTGCTGGAAGTCCTCGAGACAAATCCCAATGCTTAACAGGAGGTGAGTTCCTAAATGAAAGAGGAGATTACCCGGGGCTTTCCCGCAGCAACAGCGAGTACAGCGGACAATGCTTTTCCGGACGGAGAAGCAGGGGGTCCATATGCTTTTGTGAAACAGGGGCGCCTTGTTGTCCGGCACCGTCCGGAGGGACCTTACCCGGTGGTGGTGCCTTGCCCAGGGGTAAGACTGATTATTAACGGCCGGGAGTGCACTCAACCCACCCCCGTATCCATGAAGGATACGGTGCAGGTGGAAACGGCGAAAGAAGAGCGCAGAGAAGGGAATTGGTCCGTGTCCGTTTCTTCCGATGGGCTGCAGGCGATATTGCGAACGCGCCCCACGGTAGTAGTTCACCGGGAACTGCCGGATCTCCCGCCTGCCAGGATACTGCAACTGAAGGTAGTGGAACGGGAAGAACGTCTTCCCCCGCTCACATGGGACGAACTATTGCAGGAGTTGTCCCGGCTGGGGATTAATTATGGCGTAGACTGGGAAGCATGCTCTCGCGGTGTTGCATCCTGCGCTGAGGAGGAGGTGGTTATCGCCCGGGGTATTCCTGCCGAACCAGGAAAAGACGGCCGGGTAGAATTGCTTTTTTCTTCTGATTCCAAAGTGCCGGTACTGGCGGGGGAAGACGAAACGGTGGATTTCCGGGAACGCTATGTTTTTACTTCGGTGGAGGCGGGAGACATCCTGGCTGTCAAACACCCGCCTGGTCCGGGTCGTCCCGGCACCAGCGTCAAGGGTGAGGTAATTGTGCCGCCGTCGCCCCGGGACTTCACCCTTTCGGTAGGTGAAGGAGCGGTGCTCACCAGGGATGGTGAACGGGCCGTAGCGGCCCGGGCCGGACGTCCTGTAGCCTCCCGCTGGCGCAACTTGGTAAAGGTAAGTGTGTTACCTGAGTTGGTGCATGATGGTGACGTAGACCTTAATTCAGGCAACATTGTCTTTAAGGGAGATGTCCTGATTGCCGGAAATGTGGCAGAAGGGATGGCGGTAGAAGCCGGCGGGAATGTTAGGGTGGGAGGGTTGGTTTCCGGCGCGAGGGTTCAAGCCACGGGGTCCGTCCTGATCAGGAGGAATATCCTGTCATCGGTAGTAATTGCAGGAGGAGTTCCTGCTTTCCTGCAAGGAATGTTGCCACAGGTTCATGCCTTGGCGGCCGGTTTGCAAGAGATGAGCACGGCTATCCGGCAGTTACTGGGTAACCCGGCGTTCAAGCAGGGCGATCTTAAAGGCGGTATCGGCCCCCTGGTAAAGTTGCTGTTGGAGGGGAAGTTTCGCCATCTTCCTGCTGCCGCCAATACCTTCAAGAAGCAGGTTAAAACCATGCCCCCGGGAATGGCCGCTGAAGACCTGGGAGAGTTTATCCAGGAAGTCGAACGGGCGCTGGTTCGTTCCCCTCTGGCCGTGCGTGACCTCCGGGAACTCGAAACATTGGCCCGCCGGGCCGGGGAATGGGAAAAGGTCTTTGCGTCCCCGCCGTCTGCAGAAAGTGATGTGGTGGCGTCAAGCGTCCACAGTTCTACCGTTATAGCTACCGGCGATGTCCGGGTGGTGGGGAGCGGTTGTTACAATTCCCGGATCCAGGCTGGTAAGAAGGTGACTGTATCCGGGGTATTTCGCGGTGGCGAGATACAGGCCGGCGGGGATGTGCATGTGGGAGAGCTGGGGTCCAGGGGTGGAGCCACCACCAGGGTGGTGACTGGCCCGGCAGCGGTGGTTACCGTGGGATATGCCTTTGAGAACGCCTCTATAGTGGTGGGCGGCTGGGCTTATCGTTTTAATAGGGAAGAAAAAGGCATCCGCCTTTGGTTGGATAAAGAAGGGAACCTCAGGTCGAAAGGAATTCCGGCTTGAGAAATTGCAGATCTGCCGCAAAACGGTCGCTGATTCTGTTGGATTACTGGCACCGTAGCCGTAAAACAAGAAAGTATACGCACCTGCCCCCAGGTGGCAAAATATGACGGAGGTGGGAGGTTGTGGACCGGTTATGGTGGCTGATCGCCGCTTTAGCGTTTCTTTTCCTGGTTTTGCTGGTGATCCCGGTAACCCTGCGGATCTCCTTTTGGCACTGCCGGGAAGAAAATTACCTCGAATTCCAGATCAAAATCTGGCCGGGGATCGGCTACCGGAAAAAAGTTCCCGGTATATTCGGCAAGGCCCAGGCCATTTCCCGGGCGGAACCGGCTCCACAAGGAAAAGAAACGCCGCTTCCGAAAAGGGTAAAAAAATGGCTCCGGTTCTTGAGAGCCGCTCTTCCCTCCCTCCGCTTTCTATTGCACCGGACAAAACTGCACCGGATGCGCTGGCACACCCATATCGGCTTTTCCGACGCCTATTCGACGGCCCTGGCCGCCGGCCTGCTGTGGGGGGTCAAGGGTTTTTTGGTAAGCGCCCTTTACAGTATCTCCGCCCCCCGGTGCCGGCCGGACCTGGCCGTCGCCCCAGAATTTCGCCGGCCGGTTCTGGCGGTAGCCCTGGAATCCACCATTTCCGTGCGTCCCGGGTACGTCCTGCTCACCGGCCTGAAGCTTGGCTATTTATATTTACGTTCCTTTGCTTTGTAATCGTTTCCTTTGTGATGTAAACGCTTACATATTGACATGCGCGGGGGGAGCTGCTAAAATCAAGAAGTAAGTTCCAGATTGCCAAAATGACGATGACGGGGAATAGTAAGCGTTTCGCCGGGCAGCAGAGAGCCGCCGGACGGTGCGAGGCGGTGTCCGGAAGGCGCCGAACTCTCCCCCGAGTAGCCGACCGAAATCCTGCTTCAGGAGAGTAGGCTCGGACGGAGCTTCCGCCGTTAAAAGGAAGGGGGTATCGGAAACAAAAACCGGGGCCAGGCGGTGTAAGCGGCCGCCGGGGGCTTTTTCCCGTACTCCGCTGAGGGAACGGCCGGCGCAAAAGGCCGTTAATTTGAGTGGTACCGCGAAGCTAAGCCCTTCGTCTCAAAGATGAGACGAAGGGTTTTTTAATCGAAGCGCAAGGGTTGGGGGTGGTAATTATGGGGCTTGACCCGGATGACCTTGCTGGGCTTTATCTAAACGCCCCTTTCCAAAATTGCTGGCTGCCTGGGAAAAAAGCTGCGCCAAACGAAAACGACCGGCCGGCCCGGGAGCAAAATACGTACTTTAATTATTATTTACAAGGCACGGATGAAAATACTTTGGGGCATCTTTATGCTAAACCAAACAGTTGTGAAAGGAGAAACGAAAAATGCGTAAACTATACGTCTTTGATACAACCTTAAGGGATGGCGAACAGTCGCTGGGGATCACCTTAAACATTCAGGAAAAGCTGGAAATCAGCCAGCAACTGGTCAAGCTGGGCGTGGACATCATCGAGGCCGGTTTTCCTGCCTCCTCGCCCGGCGACTTTGAAGCGGTCCGGCAAATCGCCAGGGAAATTAAAGGTGTAACCATCTGCGGGCTCACCCGGGCCGTTCCGAAAGACATCGATACCTGCTACGAAGCGATCAGGGAAGCGGAACAGCCCAGAATCCACACCGGCCTGGCGCTGTCCCCCATCCATCGGCAGCACAAGCTGGGGGTCACCGTGGAACAGGGTATCCAGATGGCCATTGACGCTGTAAAGTACGCGAAAAAATACGTCTCGGACGTGGAATTTTACTCCGAGGACGCCTTTCGCACCGAGCCGGAAGTGCTGGCCCGGGTCCTGGAGGGGGTAATTGAAGCCGGCGCCACCGTCGTCAATATTCCCGATACGGTGGGGTACGCCACGCCGTGGGAGTATGGGGAACTGATCGAATGGATCATGAAAAACGTTCGCAATATTGACCGGGTCATCGTCAGCGTACACTGCCATAACGACCTGGGCATGGCCACGGCTAACTCCCTGGCCGGGATCAAGGCAGGAGCCGCGCAGGTGGAAGGCACTATCAACGGCATCGGCGAACGGGCGGGAAACACCGCTCTGGAAGAAGTGATCATGGCCATTTACACCCGGCCCGCCCGCTTCGGGGTAACCCCTACCATCAATTACCGGGAAATCGCCCGCACCAGCCGGCTGGTGGCCAAAATTACCGGGGTGCCGGTACCGGCGCATAAAGCCATTGTCGGCGACAACGCCTTCTCCCACGCTTCCGGCATTCACCAGGACGGGGTTTTGAAAGAACGCACCACTTACGAGATCATTCACCCGGAAACGGTGGGCATTCCGCAGAACAGGATTATTTTAACGGCCCGCTCGGGGCGCCACGCCCTGCGCCACCGCCTGGAAGAGCTGGGCTTTGCAGTGGACAACGAAGCCCTCAACAAGGTATACGAAAAATTTTTGCGCCTGGCCGACCAGAAGCAGGAAATTTTCGATGAAGATCTGTACGCTCTGATGGGCGAGAAAAACGGCGCGAACAGAACCCAGGTGGCCCTGAAAAGCTTTTCCGTCAGCACCGCCGGACCCTCCCGGGCGATGGCCACCGTTGAACTGGAAACGGGCGAAGGGGCGGTAAGCGACGCAGCCTGCGGCAACGGCCCGGTGGACGCCGTTTTCAAGGCCATCGACCGGTTGCTGGAGTGCGCCGTGACCCTGGAAGACTACTCCTTAAAATCCGTCAGCAAAGGCAAGGACGCCATGGGTGACGCCACCGTCAAGGTGCGCACCGAAGACGGCCGGCTTTTCGTGGGCCGCGGGTTAAGCACCGACGTGATCGAAGCCAGCGCTAAAGCCTACCTGAACGCCCTGGCCAAAGTAAAAAGCCAGTTCGCCGCCGTCCGGCAAGATCAGTCGTCAGTCGTCGGAGGTCGGACGTCGGAAAGCAAATAAAGGATCTATGCCTGATTTCTCTTTTCGAAGAAGTTCCCCATGGTGAACATTCGTAAAGATGAAAATATATAAAAGTATTTACCCCCTATTCCTAATTCCTATTTTCAAGGGAGGCTGCTTTCCAATTGCAAAATTTCTTGCCCGATCCGGCCGTTAAGGTGGGCCACGCCACAAATCTGGAGGCCCTGACGGGCTGTACCGTCGTCCTCGTCGAGGAAGGAGCCGTCGCGGGGGTGGACGTCCGGGGCTCGGCGCCGGGCAGCCGGGAAACCGAACTGCTCCGCCCCGGCCAGCGGGTCGACAAGGTGCATGCCGTTTTGCTCACCGGCGGCAGCGCCTTCGGCCTGGAGGCGGCTGGCGGCGTGATGACCTGGCTGGAAGAAAGGGGCATCGGTTTTGACACCGGAGTGGCCCGCGTCCCCATTGTGCCGGCGGCGGTTCTCTTCGACCTGGGCATCGGCGATCCCCGGGTTCGCCCGGACCGCCGGATGGGTTACGAGGCCTGCCAAAACGCCGTCAGTGGGTCCGTGGCCGAAGGAAACGCGGGGGCGGGGACAGGGGCCACCGTGGGAAAATCCCTGGGCATGAAGCATTGCGTCAAATCAGGCCTGGGCGCCTGGTGGGAAGATCTGGGCCGCAGCCTGCTGGTCGGCGCCGTGGCGGCCGTCAACGCCCTGGGGGACGTGCTGGACGAACAGGGGCAGGTGCTGGCCGGACCGCGCGACCCGGCCACCGGAAAAATGCTCTCCACCCTGGAAATCTGGAAAAAGAACTGGCGGGAAAGAACCGGACTGGGCAACTCCGCCGGAAAAAGCGCCGCCAGCGATCTTGATCGCTCCCCCGATTCCAGCAGCGGCCCCGGGCAAAACACCACCCTGGCCGTGGTGGTGACTACCGCCCGCCTGACCAAGGAAGAGGCGAACAAGGTAGCCCAGCTGGCCAATGCCGGCCTGGCCCGCTGCATCGAGCCGGTGCACACCATGTACGACGGCGATACGGTGTTCGCCCTGGCCACCGGCAAAGTTGCCGCCGACGTAAATCTGGTGGGGGCCGCGGCCGCCCGCGCAGTGGCCGCGGCCGTCCGCCGGGCCATCCGCGCCGCCCTTCCGGCCGGGGGAGTTCCGAACTACCAGACTTGCTCAAAAGACAGGTTTTAATCCTGCCTGTTTGCAGAGCTCGTTAGCCGTAATGCGGTCCAGGAAACGATGCCGCTTCACAGGCACAGTGTTGGTGCCGTTTGTATAGATAGAGTGTTTTTTGCCTTCGCGCAGCAAGTAAAAGCCATTCTCCTCAAAATAACGGATCAGGTCACGACGCTTGATAGACATTCGTTAAACCTCTACGGCTATTTGTTCAAATAACGCATTGCCAGGAGGGATTTCCTTGTTTTGTTGACGGTAGGCCAAAACCATCTCGCGCAAAGCGTCTTTAAGCATTTCCCGGCATTCTTCCAAAGTTTTTCCTTCGGTTACCACTTCCGGCCACTCTACCAATTGCCCCATGTAACCAGACCTGATTTTGATATACCGGGCAGTATAATTATTCAGCATCGAGAAAACCCTCTCTTGCAGGATTCTTTAACGGTAATTCTATTGTAGATCTAATTACCGTGTGTTACAATGTTTTGTCGATCTGTTTTTTCTCTCCAGAGCCGATCACAAAAGTACTTGAACAGCACAAACAAATATGGAAGGGATCGAAGTGAATATGCCAATGAATGACAACTACCGGGCCAGGCTGCGGGATTTGCTTCAGGAAAGAGCATTCCGGTTTGGAAAATTTGTCTTAACCTCCGGAAAGGAAAGCAGCTATTACTTCGACGGCAAGCAGGTGACCCTTCACCCGGAAGGAGCCTACCTGCTGGCCAAAATCCTTATCGCTAAAATTCGCGGAGACGACATTCAGGCCGTCGGCGGGCCCACCATCGGCGCGGACCCGATCGTCGGGGCGCTGGCCGCCGTAGCTTATCTGGAAGGGCTGGAGATAAAGCTTTTCATCGTCCGAAAAGCCGCTAAAGAGCACGGGATGAGGAAACTGATCGAAGGGCCCGCGCTGTCCCCCGGGGAGCGCGTGGCCATTGTGGAAGACGTAATGACCACCGGCTCCTCCATCATGAAGGCAGTAGATGCCGTCCGGGAAGCCGGGGGCCGGGTGGTCAAGGTTATTCCGCTGGTCGACCGCCTGGAGGGCGGCACGGAAAAAATCCAGTCGCTTGGCATTGCTGTTGATCCCGTGTTTACGGTCCGGGACTTTGACCTTTAAAATCCCGGCTTGAAATCCCCCGGATGATTTATTTTCTTTTCTGCTTGCGCACCGCCCGCCGCATCTCCGGCTGGTGCGGGCGCCGCCCCGGTTTCGTCTGCCGCCCCGGCCGCAGCCGTGGTCTGGGCGGCCTGCCGCGCTTTGGCCAGTTCTTTCTGGAGAGTTTCCACTTCACCCTCTAGACGGCGGATATACAAATACCTGCGCAGCTGCCACGAAAAACCCAGCAGAAGGACCACCAGAGCGCCGGTTGCCGTGGAAACGAGGATCACCAGCACCTTGGAGATCCCGGTAAAATGCCAGACCAGAAAATCAATGTCCACCGGCTGGGGGTTTTGCAAAGCAAACACCGCCACCAGCACAGCAAAAAGCAGCCCGAAGATAAAATATAACTGCGTCCTGCTCATTTCCGGCACCCGCCCCCCTTTGGCTGAACTGTCCCGGCGGCTTTCAAAAACAAAAATCAAACGTTAAACCGGAAGTTAATAATGTCCCCGTCTTCCACGAGGTAATCCTTGCCTTCCAGCCGGGCCAGGCCTTTTTCTTTCGCTTTAGCCATGGAACCTAGCGCGTAAAGATCGTTAAACTTCACGACTTCGGCGCGGATAAAGCCCCGCTCCATGTCGGAATGGACTTTGCCGGCGGCGCTTTTAGCAGTGGTACCGCGCCTGATCGTCCAGGCTCTAACCTCGTCTTCCCCCACCGTAAAAAAGGAGATCAGCCCCAGCTGCGCGTAGGCGGCCCGGACAAGGCGCGCCGTGCCCAACTCCTGGACCCCCAGGTCGGCCAGAAACAGCGCCCGCTCTTCAGGCTCCAAAAGGGCAATTTCCATTTCCAACCGGCCGCAGACTTCAATCAGCGCCAAATCCCTGGCGGCAGCCAGGGACGCCAGCTCTTCCTTCCCTGGATAGCGCTTTTCCCGGAACTGGTTTTCGTCCGTATTCACCATCAGCAGAACGGGTTTGGCGGTTAAAAAATCGTAATTAATCAGGGCCGCCCGCTCATCGCCGCTTAACTCCAATTGCTGCAAAGGCACCTCGTTTTCCAGGGCGCGCAGGCACTTTTCCAGGACGGGTAATTCCCGGGCAGCTCCTTTAGAAATTTTCTTGCCGTTTTTAATCCGTTCGATACGCTTCTCCACCAGTTCCATGTCCGCCAGAAGCAATTCCACCTGCACGGTCTCGAGGTCCCGTAAGGGGTTGATGCTCCCGTCCACGTGGGGGACATCGGGATTTGCAAAAACCCGCAAAACGTGCGCCAGCAAATCGACTTTGCGGATGCCGTCCAGAAACCGGTTGCCCACACCCTGGCCTTGCGCCGCACCCCTCACCAGACCGGGAACGTCGCTGCATTGAATCTGGGCGTAAACCGTCCGCCGGGGGTTGTAAAGGCGCGCCAGAAAATCGAGGCGCGGGTCCGGCACCTGCGCCATGCCCACGTTAGTATCAGCTTTACCCGTCAAAAAGTTTGACGTGTGCGCACCGGCGCCGGTGAGAAGGTTAAAAATGGTTGTTTTGCCTACCATGGGCAAGCCCACGATGCCGACCGTCAACAATTCCGCGATTACTCCTTATCCCTGCTCCCCGATAAATGATTCCCGTAACTTTAGCTGATATAAATCAGTGCGCCTATGTTTTAACAGGGGTAGCCGGCTCCTTACTTCTCCGGTTCTTTCCGGGTCGATTTCCGCGTAAATAATCTCTTCCCCCTCGCCGGCAGCGGCCAGCACTTCTCCCCAGGGGTCGACCACCAGGGAGTGGCCGTAAGCCACGTAGGCGGCGCCGGCATCGCGAGCGGGGGAGGCTCCCACGACGTAAACCTGGTTGTCCACGGCCCGCACGCGAAAGGTGATTTCCCAGTGGGCAGGGCCGGTGGTCAGATTAAAGGCGGCCGGAACAAAAATTACCCGGGCGCCTTGGAGGGCCATCAGGCGGAATAACTCCGGAAAACGGATATCGTAGCAGACCGCCACCCCTACGGGACCCAACTCCGTGTTCAGAACGGTAAGTTCGTTGCCGGGGGACAGCGTGCTGGATTCCCGCACCCTCACCCCACCGGGGAGATCGACGTCGAAAAGGTGGACCTTGCGGTGCCGGCCCAGCAGTTTCCCGTCCGGCCCGAAAATAAAGCTGGTGTTGTAGACCCGCTCCCCGGCGCGCTCCGGGATAGAACCGCCTACCACGTAAATGCGTAAGAAGCGGGCGGTTTCGCTGAGCATTTCCAGACTCGGCCCGCCGGGAAACTCCTCGGCATAGGCCGGGAAAAGTCTGGCCTGGTAGGGGCAGTTGAACATTTCCGGCAGGACCGCCACTTTCGCTCCTCCCGCGGCGGCCTGGATAATCATCTCCCGCGCCTTACGCAAGTTTTCCTTTTTTTCCCGCCCCACCGTTAGCTGGCAGACGCCGATTTTAAAGCGTGCCTGCTTGGCCGTCAATTTGTTTCCCCGCCTTTGTCACAACTTTCCTTAAACATAAGTAGTGGGAACAGACGAAAAAGCCCGGTCTTCCCACTACTGTCCTGATTATCCCCTGACTTTCCCTCAGCAAGCCTGTTTGTTTAGGAAAAAGGGGCTTTCAAGCCCATTTTTTCGCTATAATACCTGCACCACTTCTTTTACTCCTGGAACCATTTGCTTGAGCGACCGCTCAATCCCCATCTTCAGGGTGTAGACGGCCCCCGCTCACCCGCCACAGGCGCCTTTTAGCCTCACCTTCACCACGCCGTCGGCGGTAACGTCGACCAGTTCCACATCGCCGCCGTCCCTTTGCAACATGGGGCGGATTTTTTCCAGGACTTCCTTAACTTTTTCGCGCACTGGGGAAAACCCCTCCTTTCCCTGCTAAACTGGTGATTATGTGGTTATTTTAAACTGAAAACAGGGGAACATGCAACTAAAAAATCATTTTCGCCAGTAAATTTCTACCGTAACGGTTTTTAATTCCTCGTCCTTCCGCCGCAATTCCTCCTGGATGGCCTGAATTTCCGTTTGGATTTTTTTCAGTTCTTCCGCCAGGGAAGAAGCGTCTTCAATGTCCCTTGTGCTGCGGCTGTTTTTGTTCTGGGCCAGGATTACTTTTTGCAACTCGTCTGCCCGGAGCTGTTTTTGCTTCAGCTCGGTTTCCAATCGCACATAATCCGCGGTCAGATCCTGACCGGTCTCTTCCTGCCGCAAAATCTTCCCCAAAAGCTTCAGTTGAGCCAGAAACTCCGTCATTTTAGCAGCTTCCACCCTTGCCGCCAGGGAATTTGAATCCGGCCCGGAACCTGCGGCGGTTGGACCGGGGGCGGCCGCCTTTTCTTCCGGGCGGGCGAATTGAGCCAGCAAAGGAGACAGCTTCTGGGCGTCGGCACCTGTTAATTCAATTTTCACCCGCCGGGCCAATTTTTTGGGCGGGGCTGCCCGGTCTGCCAACGTTCCGGCGGCAATTGCCCCATCGCCGGCGGTATCCTTTTCCCTGTCCAACGGGGAAGGCGGCCGGTTTTACTTCTTTGGGGGCAGCCCCGGGATCAGCCGGGTTTTCTTTTTCCCGGGCAGCCGCAGCGGCTGCCGCCGGTTCCGGCGTGCTTTCCGAAGGAGCCGGGGGCGCGGTCAAAAATATTTTTTGCCGGCCGGCGTTATCTTTTTGATTTTCCTTTTGCTCCGCCAGAGCATGGCCTGTTTCGGCCGGATATTTTTTAGACGCGCTCTGGCCGTCTTCAGGCGCCTGTTCCGGAGCCGGAACCCCTTGGGGTGCCGAGGCTAATAAACCAGGCCGCCCCGCTTCCGGCGACGAAACAACGCTTAAATCATCCCCGGCGGCATCCGAAGCTTTTCTTTCCGGGCTGCCCGCGGGCTCTGCCCGCCCTCCCCGGACCTCTTCGTATTTGGGTTGCGAAGGCAAGCCGGCAAGCCGCTCCACCGGCAATTTCGGCACCAACCCTGGACCAGCCAGGCCGTACCATAAGGAAGTAATGCCCATGGCCAAAAGCAAAATTGTCGCCACAGCCAGTTTCGGCCAGAGCCTGGCGCCGGACCGAAATAAACCAGAAACCGCCCGGAGACCCACCCACCGGGGAACCTCCCGGCTTTCCGCGGAGTGCGTGGCCGGCGCTTTGTCAACGGGGAAACGGGGCGCGGACGGGAGCGCCTGCCCCCCAATCGGAAACGCAGCCGGACTGCCGGAGACACCGGCCGGCAGAGAGCGGCTCTCCCTGGCCAGGCGCTCCCTTAGCCTGGGGCGGAAGGCCGGCCCCGGGGCAAGTTCCGGCAGCTGCCGGAAAATCTGGACGGCCGCCTGTAATTCCGCCAGTTCGCGGCGGCAGGCGGAACAGCTTTTTAAGTGGCTGGAAACAATATTTTTTTCGGAGGGTTCCAGCTCGCCGTCAAGGTAAGGAGATAACAACCCGGAGACTTTCCTGCAATCCATGCCCTATCCCTCCTTGCCTGCTAGACGTGGAAGGAGTCGAAAATGTTCCCGCTGCGCCAATAATTTTTGCTTGAAGGCCTGGCGGGCCCGACTGAGGCGTGACTTCACCGTTCCCGGGGAAATGTCCAGGGCGGCGGCAATTTCATCGTAAGTCATTCCTTCTACTTCCCGCATCAGGAGAATCAAACGATAATCATCCGCCAGCGAATTCAGGATCCCCTGGACGGCTTCACTCATTTCCCACCTTTCCAGGGCGGTTTCCGGGCAGCCGTCACCCTGGTCCGGAATGGGGATCCCTCCGGAAGAAGTCATCAATTCATCTAAAGAAGCCTTCGGCTGCCTCCTTTTTTTTCTTAATTCGTCGCGGCAAACGTTGGCCGTGACCTGGTGCAGCCAGGCCACAAAACTGCCGTCCTCGCGCAGGGTAGGCAGGGATTGAAAAACCTTGATAAAAGTTTCCTGGGCCAGGTCGTGCGCGTCGGCCCAGTTGCCCACAAAACGGTAGACGAGGGTGAAGACCTTTTTTTCATAAAGGCGCACCAGTTCCTCAAAAGCGTCCAGGTCGCCGGCTTTGCTTTTTTTGATCAGCTCAGCTAAATCCAAAATAATTCAACCCCTGGGGTCTTTTCACTTTAAAATACGACACCTTTATGTTCCAGTCCTGCCGGAAGCCGGAAAAGCAATCAGAAAAACCAGGTAAGAATAAATATTAACTGCCCGGCCAAAAGCAAAACACAGAAAGCAAAGTACCGGCTCAGGCATTCTTTTTAAGCCGGGGGGCGATCCAGGCAGCGCGGGTAAAACCGGCCAGAGAAGACTTTCTTTTTAGCCGCCAGGGCGAGGTGGAAAACTTCCTCTGGCAAGTTCTGCTTACGCAATCCCGTTTAAGAAAGCCTTTACATTTTTGCCCAGTACGTCGTGGTTGTAGCCGCCCTCCAGGACGGCAAAGAGCCTTCCTCCGCAAACCGCAGCCGCGTAATCCCGGAGTATTTTGCCGATGGCAGTATAGTCTTCGGTCGTCAAAAGACCGCCCCAATCTCTTTCGTGCCGGTCAAAACCCGCCGAGACGGCAACCAGATCGCACCCTGCCTGGACATCTAAAAATTCCTTGAGGTCGTCCAGAAAAACCTGGCGGTTATGCCCTTCCACGTGGTGATAGACCACCTCCGGCACTTTGGCAAAAATATTGGCTGTACCGTCGCCGTAATGGAGGTCGAAGTCAACGATTAAAGCCTTTTTAATCCTTCCCGCGGCGCGCAGCTTCTCCACCGCGATGGCCACATTATTAAACCAGCAAAATCCCCAGCTGGAACCGGGGCTGGCGTGGTGTCCGGGGGGCCGGACCAGACCGAAGGCGCTCTCTCCCCCCATGGCCAGTTCTGCGGCTAAAATCCCTCCGCCGGCGGCCAGTAAAGCCATTTCGTAAATCTGGCCCCTTTGTTTCACCCGTTCGATATGCCCCGCCTGGTGGACGAGCTTGACGTCGTCCTCGCGCGCCGGAATCGGCACTGTAAAGGTAAACTCCCCCTGCAGTTCCGCGACAATACAATCCATCCGGCCATACGCAGCGGCGGGATCGGAAGCGTAAACCTCCTTGTAGCGCTCATGAAAAACCACCTTCACATCAAAACCCTCCTAAAAAACAGGAATTGGGAGATGGGAATTGGGAATTAAACCTCCATGCAACCAGGCAGCATCAGCAGAGAATGAAAAATTTTTTGTTTTCAAGCTAAACCTTCATACC
>JBFMEJ010000009.1:0-14645 GCA_040753275.1 Bacillota bacterium | reverse complement strand
AGTTTTGAGGTTGACACGGTATCTCTCCACGTTCACGAGCGGATTGACCCACTGACCATTATAAGCCGCGTCTGCAAGCCGAAATACCAACAGGGGGGCTATCAGCAATTAAGCTTATTTGAAAAACCTGAGAATTACCTGCCTTTGCGGGAAGCCATTGATTTCTATAAGCACGAACAGGACTGGACGAACCGTTTAATTGCCGGGGATTCCCTTTTGGTTATGAACTCTCTTCTGGAAAAAGAGGGTATGGCGGGCAAGGTGCAGATGGTTTACATAGATCCGCCTTACGGAGTGAAGTATGGTTCCAACTTTCAACCCTTTGTAAACAAGCGGGACGTAAAGGATGGCAAGGATGAAGACTTGACAGCCGAACCTGAAATGATTCGAGCTTTTCGAGATACCTGGGAGTTGGGGATACATTCTTATTTGAGTTATTTACGTGATCGATTGCTATTGGTGAAAGAGTTGCTTACCGAAAGCGGGAGTTGTTTTGTGCAGATTGGCGATGAGAACGTTCATTTAGTCAGGTGTTTGATGGATGAAGTGTTTGGCGGAAACAATTTCATTTCCCTTATCTCTTTTAAGAAAACTAGTGGATTTACAACGTCTGCAATCGCAAATACTTACGATTACATAATGTGGTACGCGAAAAATCATGAGAAAGTCAAGACACATACTCTTTTTCAGTTGAAGGACCCTAAGGAGCAAGTTGGGATTTTTTACGATTATATAGAGCTGGGTGATGGTACACGGCGGCGATTGAAACAAGATGAGATCAATAACTTGTCATTCCCACAAAATGCACGGATATTCCAGGGAAGTGTTCTTTATTCTGAAGGGTATACCGAATCGGGTAGTTTTGAAATTGAGATAGAAGGCAAAAGGTTTCGTCCGCCAGCAAATGCTCATTGGAAAACTACACAAAATGGAATAGAAAGACTAATTGCAGAGCGAAGAATTTTTATAAAAGGTAATACTCCCCGTTTTGTAAGATATTTTGATGACTTTCCTTATTATCCTATAACAAATGTATGGAATGATACTAGCTTCGGCGGTTTTGTTGGTGATCAAAAGCGTATCTATGTTGTTCAAACCTATACCAAAGTTATCGAACGTTGCCTTCTCATGACCACCGACCCCGGCGACCTGGTATTCGATCCCACCTGCGGCAGCGGCACCACCGCCTACGTTGCGGAGCAGTGGGGAAGGCGCTGGATTACCTGTGACACTTCCCGTGTAGCTATTGCCCTTGCAAAGCAGCGTTTAATGACAGCCGTTTTCGACTATTACGAGCTTGCCCATTCGGAAGAAGGGGTGAGCGGAGGCTTTAAATACAAAAAAGTCCCTCACATCACCTTAAAATCTATCGCCAACAACGAACCGCCTGAAGAGGAAACCCTTTACGACCAGCCTTTTATTGATTCCAAAAAGAAGCGTGTCACCGGCCCCTTTACCGTGGAGGCCGTGCCTGCTCCGGTTGTAAAATCCCTTGCTGAAGTGGAGCAGGAGATGGGCGCTGCCGATTCCTCAATTGCCCGTTCCGGCGAAACCTTACGTCAGCAACAATGGCGTGACGAATTACTGAAAACCGGCATTCGGGGAAAGGGCGGTCAAAAAATAGAATTTTCTCGTCTCGAACCTCTTCCCGGCACCCGCTGGCTTCACGCCGACGGCGAAACCAAAGAGGATGCCCCTAAGCGCGTCGTGGTTTCCTTTGGTCCCGAATACGCTCCTTTAGAGCAGCGGCAGGTAGAACTGGCCATTGAAGAGGCGCAGAGACTGGTTCCTAAACCGAAGATCGTCGTTTTTGCGGCCTTTCAATTCGACCCGGAAGCGGCCAAAGATATTTATGAGCTTGTCTGGCCCGGCGTATCCCTACTCAAAGTCCAGATGAACGCCGACCTGCTTACGGAAGACCTGAAAAAGAAGAGGGCAAGCAATCAGTCTTTCTGGTTAATTGGCCAGCCGGACGTAGTTTTGCGTAAAAACGAAGCAGGTAAGTACGTGGTGGAAGTCCTGGGTTTCGACTACTACAACACCAGGACGGGGGAAGTGGAATCCGGGGACACTTCAAAAATAGCTATGTGGATGTTGGACACCGACTACGACGGCCGTAGCCTTTTTCTGGACCAGGTATTTTTCCCACTGGCCGGGGAAAACGGCGGCTGGAGAAAGCTGGCAAAGGCCCTCAAGGCGCAAATTGACGAAGAGCTGATTGAGAAGTACCACGGCACGGTGTCTTTGCCATTTGAACCCGGGGAAAACAAGCGGGTGGCGGTGAAGATCATCGACGACCGGGGCATTGAATCCCTGCGCATCCTGGAGGTGGAATAGTGGCGGGAATCGACCGTTTGATTATCAACAGCCCCTACGAGAAACCCTCCAGGTACTGGAGTTTCGACCGGGAGAAAAGGGAGTTTATGCTCAAAGAAGGGCGGAGACCGGCCGGGTACGTAGTCGCTTCGGGCGCCCACAAGTCTTTTGACGACCCAGGCATTTTTATCGAACTCCCCCTGGTAAACCAGATCCGGAAAAGAGTGGACGCCTGGCGTGAAAACGGCTATCCGGGCGTAACCGGGATCACGAAAAAGCTGTTAGAGCACTGGCAGGACCCCGAAGAGCGCCACTACCGCCGCTTTTTCTTCTGCCAGCTGGAAGCAATTGAAACCCTGATCTGGCTTGTCGAGGCCCCCGCCAGCGAAAAGGTTGGGATCGAAATCCCTTCCGACGGCGGCGATTTCCGCCGCTTATGCTCCAAGCTGGCCACCGGTGCCGGGAAAACCATTGTCATGGCAATGCTTATCGCCTGGCAGGTTTTAAACAAAGTGACCTATCCGAAAGACACCCGCTTTTCGAAAAACATTTTGGTCGTCGCTCCGGGCTTAACCGTGAAAAAGAGGCTTCAGGTTTTGTATCCTTCGGCGAAAAACAACTATTACCGGGAATTTAACATCATTCCCTCTTCACTTTTTGATAAGTTGCGCCTAGGAAAGGTTTTGATCGTCAACTGGCACGTTTTTAAGCCGCCGGATGAAAACTCCGGCCCCAAAGTGGTAAAAAAAGGCCCAATAAGTGACGAGGCTTTTGTCCGGAAAGTTTTAGGAGACATGGCGGACGCCCATAACATCGTCGTTATCAACGACGAGGCCCACCATGCCTGGCGGGTACCGGCGGAGTCAAAAGTAAAAGGGGTCAAGAAAGAAGAGATTGAAGAGGCTACCATTTGGGTGGGCGGTCTCGACCGTATTCACCGGAAAAGGGGCATCCTTTACTGTTTCGATTTCTCTGCCACGCCCTTTGCCCCTTCCGGGAAAAAGGCTTACGAGGAAGCCCTTTTCGGCTGGATCGTTTCTGATTTCAGCTTAAACGACGCCATTGAGTCCGGCCTGGTCAAAACCCCGCGCGTGGTCGTCAGGGATGACGGCGTTTTGACTAAAGACTATAAATCCCGCTTTTATCATATCTACATGGATGAGGAAGTAAAGGACGATCTCAACCGGAAGGCAAAGCCGGAAGAACCGCTCCCCGACCTGGTGAATAATGCTTATTACTTTTTAGGGAAGGACTGGCTGGAAACCTGCGAATTGTGGAAAAAAGTTGGCCTGCCGACTCCTCCGGTCATGATTACGGTCTGCAACCGTACCGAAACCGCTGCCCGCATTGAATACGCCTTTAACCACGGGAAAATTAAAATCGACGAATTGAAAGACCCGGAGAGAACCCTGCGCATCGATTCCAAAGTCCTGGAAGCGGCAGAAAGCAGGGTAAACGGAGAGGATACAGAAAACGAAGAAGCAGATGAAGAAAAACCGGCGGCAAAGAAACTTAGCAAGGCAGACCAGGCCGAAATGCTCCGGCAAATGGTGGATACGGTAGGCCAGGTCGGCCAACCGGGCGAAAAAATTCAAAACGTGATCGCCGTGGCCATGCTCTCCGAAGGGTGGGACGCCAAAACGGTCACTCATATCATGGGCCTGCGCGCCTTCTCCAGTCAGCTCCTCTGCGAGCAGGTGGTGGGCCGGGGCCTGCGGCGCACATCCTACGAAGTTAATCCAGAAACCGGCCTTTTCGAGCCGGAATACGTGAATATTTTCGGAGTACCGTTTACCTTTCTCCCCCACGAGGGAGGCAACGGTACACCCCCGCCCCCGCCGGAACCGAAAACGCCCATTGAACCTGTACCAGAAAAGAAACAGTACGAAATCCGCTGGCCGAACATCATCCGCATCGACCACGTTTATAAACCTTCTCTCAAGCTGGATTGGGATAAAGTCAAACCCCTTGAGTTGCGCCCGGAGGAAACCCCCATGCTGGCCGAGCTTGCCCCGGTTTTAAACGGCAAACCCGACGTAACGAAAATAACCCAGATCGACCTGGAGGCGTTGGGCAAAAAGTATCGGATGCAGAGGCTCATCTTCGAAACCAGTGCGGACATCTACAACCAGATGAAGCCCGACTGGAAGGGAAACCGGGAGTACCTTTTATTACAGGTTATCAAGCTGGTGGAAAAGTTTATTGCTTCTGATAAGATAGTTATCCCTTCTTTGTTCTCCCAGAATGAGCTGCGCAAAAGAATCCTGATTACCCTAAGCATGTTTTTGAGGCCATCCGGTTTGAAAATACCCTTTCCGTAACGCCCGTTTTTAATATCGAACAACCAATCCGGTCAACCGGAGACATGATGACCTGGTACACCAGCAAACCCACTGAAATCACTAAAAAATCACATATTAACCGGGTGGTGTTTGACAGCACCTGGGAGGCCAGCGAAGCTTTTGAGTTGGAAAGAAACGAAAATGTGGAGACATGGGTGAAAAACGACCACCTCGGTTTTGAAATCCTTTACATTTACAAAGGCGTTGTCCGCAAATACAGGCCGGATTACTTGATCCGACTGAAAAACGGCAAAATGCTGGTGCTGGAGGTAAAGGGCCGGGACGATCAACAGAGCCGGACGAAGCGGGAGTTTTTGAACGAGTGGGTGAAGGCGGTAAACGCTCACGGGGGGTTTGGTGAGTGGTGCGCTGATGTGTCGTATGGAGTGGGGGATGTGAAGGAGATTATTGGCAAGTACTCGTCGGTGGAAATTGATAAAAGTTGATAGATTGGTAGGTATTGAAAATACCTAATTGAAGCATACGTTGATCGCAGGCAGGTGATTTAGTAATGCCGTGGAGACCAATAGAAATTAGCGAAAAAGAATTCCAAGATTTTAAAAAAGTTTTTAAGAAAAAAGCCCGTT
Organism: Bacillota bacterium; assembly: GCA_040753275.1. GTDB lineage: Bacteria > Bacillota > Desulfotomaculia > Desulfotomaculales > Nap2-2B > JAIMBK01. The sequence goes on along the minus strand of JBFMEJ010000009.1, from coordinate 9,400 downwards.
TTTTGGTAGATGAAAGTTTAGGGCTTGAAGTTGCTTATTTACTCCGCGTAGAAGGATGGAATGCTAAATATGTCTCAGAGCTTAATCTTTTAGGAAAAAGCGACGAGGATGTATATAAAGCGGCATATAAGGAAGACCGAATCCTATTGACACACGATAGGGATTTTCTTAATGATAGGCGCTTTCCCCCTTATCGTAACCCTGGAGTGGTAATTCTTCCTGGAGGTCAAGGTGATGAAAGAGTTCTTTTACGTTCTCTAAGTTGGATGATTTTAGTAATTGGACAGTTTCGCAATATATGGAAAGAAAGTAAGATTATCTTTCATGCTGACGATAAAATGAGTGTTGTTTCTCGGGATTATAAAACTGGTGCCATAAAAAGAACAATTTATTGGTTTCAAAGGCATGGCCCAGTTTTGGAATGGGTAGATGATTAAATCTAAGTTTGACGGAAAGCTCGAAAAGCCGCGTTACTACTAAATTACCATATATGGCGTAATTTAGGAGGTTTTTAAGCGAAGGGAGAACCCAAACATGGCCGACTTCTGGCACGAAAAACACAATAACCTTTTCGGTGCACTGGCAGTCGGCATGACCGCCTTCGGAGGCGGCCTGTGGATCCTCCCCTTCCTGCTTCAAAAACCACTTTACCGACGAGAGGCAGGCCGCCGTAGCGCTCCTGGCGCTGATGGCCGCCCTCTTCCTGGCCGGTTTTTCCGCTGGTTTGGCAGGGCGGGAAGTCCTTCCCGATAACGCCCCTTCGATGGCCGGGTCCTACCTGACCACCGCGGCCGCCTGGTTCGCTGGCCTGGAACCTGCCTGGCCCGCCCGCCTGGCGTGGGCCTGGGCACTCCCGTTTGCCGGGAGTTGGGCGGGTCTGGGGGCCGGGATACTGCTGGAGAGGCGGAAGGTGGGTCGTTGACCGGGGGCCGGGCAATAAAAAAACCGGCGGTTTTGGAACCGGGATTGAACTTGCTGATCCGCCGGGCAAATTTTTAAAAAAACCCTGGATTTTTTACCGGGTGAAACTTTTTCGCCCGGTTTTTCTTTTTTCAGGAGCAAAAATTTTCCCGAAAGGAGCTGGTCTTCAATGGTCCAAACCTGGCGCTTGTCCGAATCCCGCTGCGCCCTTCTCGCCGACAACCCCCACGTGGAAAACGCCGCCCAGGAAGCCGGTCTCACCCACATGGCCGACTACACCAGGGAAGGATGCCTTCTGGCCGTGCAGTACGCCGGGCCGGAGGAAACAGTCAAGGCGATAGCGACCCGAAAGTACCCGGAAGAAAAATTCGACGTGCCGGTGGACGTTATCTGCGGCGCGGTCCAGGGGGTGAAGGCGAAAAATGAGAGAGTGCACCTGGTGCCGTAACTTTTTCGAACCCGGCAGCAACCGGCAAAAATACTGCCCGGCCTGCCTGGGAAACCCGCCAAACGGATAAAAAGGGAGAAATGTAAACATGAAGGAGTGCCTCAACTGCTTTAAGTTTTTCAAGCCCGTCAACAGCCTGCAAAAATATTGTCCGGAGTGCATAAATAACCCGGAAGTCCAGCGGGAGCGTTCCCGTCTGCGCGTTTGCCGGTTACGCGAACGCCGCAAGCAGGGTATTCGTTATATGGAGATGGCGGCGAAGAAAAAACAGGGTAAAACTTGCTCTATTTGCACTCGTCAGTTCATCCCCCGCAACGGCAAGCAAGTCTGGTGCCTGGAGTGCAGGAAAAAGGGGAGACAGGCGGCGCGGTCCAGGTATATGCAGGAATACATGAAAGAGTACCGGAGAAGGAAACGGGCAAAAACGATTTTCGTTTAGATATGTTAGTAATCATAGACCTGTTTTGCTACCCTTGAAAGCTTTGCGACACAAGGTTTCCAGAAACAGCATTTTAACTCTGTTACACCGGGTAGTACCTTTGGTAGGGTCCGTTCTAAATGATGACAGGAAATAATTGCCAAATAAGCTGCAAATGCCGATGCGACAAGGCTTTGCAGTTTTTTGTTTTTTGAGGACCTTCGCGTAGGAAGGCCATTTTTAAAACGTGCCTGGAAGGGGGTGTTACGCCTTGCAAAAAATTATTGAACCACCTGCTGGTTACGAACCCAGACAACTGAACAAAGGAATGGCCTGGTGCCCTTACTGCGGTAAAGAATCGCTTTTTGGGCACGACTCCCGGTTGAACAACGCCCGGTGCATGGAGTGCGGAATATCCGAAAGGGATTTTTATATCCGGCGCTTCAACCGCTTGTGGAATGACAAGACGATGGACGCTTTCGTGGCAGGGGCGGTCAAATCGGGCCGGAAGTGGAATAAACCTTATCCCTGGGAGAAGGGAAAGGAGATTCCTCGGGAGGAAGCGGGTCTTCTGAAAAAGCGAGTTGTCTATTGTGATTCATGTAAAAGGGAATTCACCGCTACCAGCAACAGGCGGAAGTACTGCGAAAACTGCGCTACAGAAATCCGGCGGCAAAAGCTGGCTGAATACAAACGCAAAGAAAGGAAGCAGAAAACGAAGCCAAAAGCAAGTTGACTACCCAAAACCAGGGTTAATTTATACCAGTTTTTAGGTGGTAAAAAATCCAGGAATATCAAGGCTTTCCGGGCTGGCAAACTATTCCAAATGGGCCATTTTTACAAAAAGCGGCCTTTTTTGAAGAGGAAAAAGGCGGGGACTCAAACAAGGTGGCGTCTAAATGCTGACATTTCCCCGCCTTAAAACACCTTAAGACGGCTCACCGGGTCCCGACGGCAGAACGCGCTTAAAACACCCGCAAGCCCGAAGGCGACAAGAGTTTGCGGGCGTTTTTGTCTGAAACTGGAAAGGAGGAGCGAATTGGGAGCAGCACTCTATATCGTGCCTGGATGGGACGGCCAGCTGTGCTTTTCTGAAACGCCCCCGGGGGTGCCGCCGAACGCAAAAGCGTTAGATGTAAAACCCGTACCGTCCCGGACGGCGCGGGCTTTTGTGGAAAGGTATCACTACCTGGGATACGCCCCGCTGGGGGCGAGGGTCAACCTGGGTGTCTGGTACGGTGACCGTCTTATGGGGGTTCTGATGTTCGGGCACCCGGCGGCCCGCCTGGAGGACCAGCAGCACACCCTGGAGCTGTTCCGCATGGTGTTAATGGACGATTGCCCGCGCAATTCCGAATCCCGCGCCCTGGGTCTTGCCTGCAAGTGGATTCGCAGGCACATGCCGGATATCCGGCGGCTGATTGCTTACGCCGACCCAGCAAAAGGGCACAAGGGCACCGTTTACCTGGCTGCGGGATGGCGGTTTTACGGGATGACCAACGGGGATAAGTGGAACCGTCCGGAACGTTCGCGGCGGGACGCTTCGCCGGGACCGAAACGCAAATTTGAGAAACTCCTGCTGGCAACGGATAACCCTGATTGCAAGAAGCGGAAAGAGGCTAAATTTTACCCTTAGATTCCGTGTTAGAAGGCATTTTGCCATTATTTGCCCGCCCTTGCGGGCGAGGTTTTCGCCGGGGATTTCAGTACATATTTGAACCCACTGTTCTATTTAAGAAGCCGAACAGAACGGCGTTGAAAGTTAAGCCGAAAAAGGAGGCGGCGGTAAAAGACTACATCTTGAAAATAATGACCAAAAAGATAGCGGTGCAGGTCCGCGATAGCTGGTAAGAAGCTTCGCGGGCCTTTTCTTTAGGGGGGTAAGCGCGATGGTTTTCATTACGGGCGACACCAGGAGCCGAAAATATCTGGAGATCCTGCGTCATTACGGGATAGGACGGATGGTGATCGATAAACCGATTGTGCCCTACGAAGGGGAACCGTGGGCTTTCGACAACGGAGCCTATCGGATCTGGAAGAACGGCAAGGCGTTCGACGAATCGGCTTTCTTGAGAAGGCTCGAGAAAATTTATCCGGCTGGGAGACCTTTTCTGGCAATAACCCCAGACATAGTTTACGGCGGGGAAAGGAGTTTGGAATTTAGTCTAACGTGGGTAGAAAAACTCCCTCCCGAATGGCCCTGGTTTTTAGCGGTGCAGGACGGAATGAAAACCGATAGCGTGGAGAAGGCGCTTCACCTTTTCCACGGGATATTTCTCGGCGGTTCGGACGCTTTTAAGGGAACAGCTCCGCACTGGTGCAGACTTGCCCACGCAAAAAACAAGCGGTTTCACTTCGGCAGGGCGGGCACGTTGCGGAAGGTCGCTTTCGCCAGGAGGATAGGAGCGGATTCCTGCGATTCGGCTTTTCCCTTGTGGTCAATGAGGCGCTTCGAGCAGTTTCTGGCCGCCTGGAAGGACAACCTGCCCTACGAGCAGCTGGAGTTGTGGCCGCTGGAAGAGTTTTTGCCTACCATTCCCGGTCTATTCGGGTAGTGCGGTTTTTTTATTTTTAAGAAATTAAACCGAAAGGGGTTGATCCTTCATGCGTTATACCCACCCTGACCCGGCCCTAGCCGCCATCGTAACCGACCTGCTGAAATCCACCAGTCGGGTTAAACCCCTTGCGAAGCGGATTAACGCCATCTCCGAAAAAGCGTGGGCGAGGCCGGAAGATGACGAAACCATCCGGCGGGCGATTTTCCACGCCTGTTTGTTTTTAACGAAAAGGGAGCGGAAGAATGGCTTACCTGCGGGGCCGCGTCGTGGCGGTAATCCCGGTGGTCGCAGTTATAACTGAAAAGGAGGCGGGTACCATTGCACAAGACAATCGCACAAACCGTACAATCGGCAACCCATCAGCTTAGTTATTTCGCCGACCTAATGCGCCAGGCCCACCCGCACCTGCTGGCCCATTCCCTGGCGGCCGCCCGGCTGGTAGAAAAAATTATTCCCTTTTTGCCCTGGGGCGGAAACATCTCGACTCCGGTCCTGCTGGTCGGGGCGTTTTTGCACGATATCGGTAAGGTAAGCTGGCCGAAGGAGTTATTCACGAAGTATCTGTTGGAGCCTGCGGACTGGGCGCTTGTCCGCGCGCACCCGGTCACCGGGGCCAACCTGGTCCGGGAAACCTGGCCGGACGTGCCTGGCCAGGTGGTGGAGATAATCCTCCAACACCACGAAAGGCCGGGCGGGGGAGGTTATCCGCGCGGAAGGGAACCGGGATACCTGGCGCTGGTGGTCGCGGCCTGCGAGGTGGTGGACGCCATGACCCACGACCGGGGTTACCGGGGGGCGTTGCCGGTGGAGATGGCGCTGACGGAGATCACAAAGTGGGCGCCGGGTGAGGTGGTAGAGGCGATGGGGAGGGCGATGGGAGTAAAGGTAGCTTGACGTTGATTTTGGTGAAATAGTTTAGCCAGTATACGAGGAGGTGAAATTACCAAATGACGGAAAGAGAAATTGCATCCTTGCCCGCTTTCTTAACCGTGGAAGAAACGGCAAAACTATTGCGTTTGAAGCGCTCTACAGCCTACGAGTATATCAATCAGGGAGTTATACCGAGCGCACGGTTTGGTCGCTTCATTCGGGTGCCTAAAACTAAACTTTTAGAAATGGCCGGGTTGTTAAAGGAACAAACCGCGGGGACGGCGAATATTTAAACCGTCCCCGCCCGGTATTAAGGAGGGTAGACAAAAGTGCGGGGATTCGTTTTTAACCGCAACAAAAACAAAAAAGGGAAAAAACCAAACTGGTGCTACGTTGTTGAGTTCGGATACACCCCTGAAGGCAAGAGAGATCGGCTCTGGAAAGGGGGGTTTGCTACTAAACAAGAGGCAGACGGGGCTTTAACACAGGTGCTCGAACAGTTGCGTACCGAAACAAATACGATGCCGGAAAATAAACCTATTAGGAATAATCGCCCAGGCCGCCAGAGCGTAGCGGATTACCTTCGGTCGTGGCTTGCAGAGAAAGAGGTTCGTAATACCACCCTTTTCAACTACCGCTGGATCGTTAATTACCATGTGATTCCTGCCGTCGGTGACATCCTCCTCTGCAACCTGACCACGGAACACATCAGAGAGTTTTATAAACAAAAAAAGCAGCAGGAATATTCCCTGGACACGCGCCAGCGTATCCACGGCATCCTTCGTTCCGCCCTCGAAGATGCGGTCAAAAAAGGGTTAATTTCAAGAAATCCGTGCCACAAGGAATTGTGCCCTAAGCCGGACAACAAACCGGTTAGCAGGACGGCGTACAGCGTTGAAGAAATCGACTTGGCGGAGGAAAACGCGGAAGGAATTACTGACGGCGACGACGAGAAAGTAAGGGTAATGACCGACGAGGAGTTGAACGTTTTCCTGGAAGCCATCTCCGGCACGCGGTTTTACGCGGCGCACCTCCTGGCCGTCCGGCGCGGCTTGCGGCGGGGCGAGGTTTTGGGTCTCAAGTGGCGGGACATCGACTTCAAGCGCAAGAAACTCTATATCCGCCGCTCCCTTGTCATCTGCGAAGGCAAATTACAGTTTCACCTGCCCAAAACCGAACGCTCCCAAAGGACAATTCACCTTTCGGATGAACTGGTTCGGGCGCTGAAAAGTCACCTCAAAAAACAAAACGAAGAGAAGATGCGCCGCCGTGACACGTACAAGGACTACGGCCTGGTATTTGCCACTATAGATGGTAGGCCCTATGACCCAAACCGGTTCGTTTCCAGGCACTATAAACCCCACCTGAAACGGGCGGGCCTGCCTAACTTCCGCTACCACGATTTGCGTCACACGGCGGCCACCATGATGCTTAAATCCGGTGTGGATATAAAAGTGGTATCGCAGGTCCTGGGGCACTATTCGGAAGCGTTTACGTTGAGAGTTTACGGGCATGTTCTCCCTGGTATGCAGGAGATCGCCTTAGCGAGGTACGACAATGTTTAGACGATTTTGGACTGAGCTAAATGTTATCGGACTGACTGCCCACCATATAAACAAAAATGGCGAATTTGCCCTCTTGGTTGCACTTTTGGTTGCAAATTCGCCCCTGGCAAGGGTTTCCAGCCCTGAAACCCTTGTCATTCCTGGTGGAGGCAAGGGGACTCGAACCCCCGACCTCTAGAGTGCGATTCTAGCGCTCTCCCAGCTGAGCTATGCCCCCGTACCATTTAAATTATATCATACGGGGCGGCAAGTGGCAAGGGGAGCGCAGGCAAATTTCGCGGCCCTGAATTGTTGATGCCGGATGCTTTTTCAGGACGCTTTCTGCATCAGGGCCTCCTGCTTTTGTTTCTTAATGGCCAGTTCCTCCGCGTAATCGGCGGACACCAGGTACAGATTCACCCACAATTCGTGTTCGTTGGGCTTGCCTTCCAGTTCCCGGGATAACTCTTTAAATTTTTTTTGCACCCGGTCTTTAAACCCCGAAAATTCCACCAGCAGGTCAAGGACTTCGCGCTGGGTATAAGAGGCCCCTTCCCGTAGTGCCTTGGCCAATCGAATCACCCCTTAGAATTTTGCTTAATTATACTATAAATACCATAATATGTTAAGGGGTGGATGTTGTCTTTTTTTGCTGGCCGGAAGGAAATGGGGACCTGGTAGAAACCGCGGTCCCCATTTATTTTTCTCCGGGTGGATTGAACGCTGCGGAAACAAAGGGCAGACGGCGCTGTTATTGCCCGATCTGGCCGTATTACTGACCTGAGAACTGGCCGGCGGACGGCATGTTTTCCAGGCCGGTGCGGCCAAACATCTGGCCGTAGCCAATTCCTGTTTCCACGGCGCCGTACCGGGCGGCCTGGCCGGTTTGCCCGCTCCATTGACCGGCCCAGCCCATCTGCGCCTGACCGGTGAAACCGGTTTGGGTTTGCCCTGGCCAGATGAGCTGGTTTTCAGGCTCCCGGCTGATTTGCGCCTGACCTCCTTGCATTGTGCTCCACTGGCCGGGCGCGGTAGTATACTGGGCCTGGGTTGCCCAGCCGCCCTGCCGGGTTGGACCGAACTGCGGGGAGACGCCTATCTGACCGGTTGTTGTGTACTGAGCGGCGGGGCTGGCCTGATAAGGCGTGTACTGGGCGGACCAGCCGGTTATGGAAGCACCGTATTCTGTCTGACCTGCGCCATAACCGGAGGGTGCTCCGTAGGTTCGCGGGAAGGCGCCGGTTTGTCCCGCCCAGGCGGTTTGCGCCCAGGAAGGCTGCGCCCAACCGGTTTGGGTGGCGGTTGTCTGTTGCTGGAACGGGCTAAACCCGGCAGGCGGCTGGTAGGTCGCCTGCGCCTGCGGGAAAACAGAGGCACCTGTCAATTGTTGGGCTATGTTGCTCGCCTGGGTGATGTCCTGGTGGAGCTGCCCGGCCAGATACTGGATGCGCTGCAGGTTTTGAGCGGCAAAAATTTCTTTTTGCTGGAGTTGTTGCAGTTGGGCGGAGTTGTTTTGCTCGGCCTGCTGCAACTGGGAAGCCAGCTGCGAGATAGAATTAACTTCGTCGCGTAAACGTTGGAGCTGCTGATGGAGCTGATAAAGCATGTTTCTCTCTCCTCCTTGCCAGATTTTTGCTTTTTTTTAGCATGTCCATAAAGAAAGCATTTATGCATTCGCGGGAAAAATTTTTATTTCAAATTTATTTTTGTTTTGTTGCGTTTTGAAAGCAGAAAAAGTTTCCCGGATGAACGCTGAAATTTTGAACTGCCGGCGAAACGGCGACCGGAAGAAGGCTGTGGTTGATGAAAAAGGCCGGTTTATCCCGTAATAGCTGCTCCTGGACGTCACGGTAAAGGCGGGCGCGCAAAGCAGGGTCCGGGGTCCGCTGGGCGGTGATGAGCAGGGTATCGACCCGCTGGTTGTGGTAGCGGGTGGCGTTCAGTCCGGAAGCAATCTGGGCGGACGAAAATAAAGTGTAAAGAAAATTATCGGGATCGCCGTTGTCGCTGATCCAGCCGTATAAGAAAGCGTCCCCTTCTTGTTGGAGTAGGGCCTGTTTGAATTTTTCCCAGGGGTAAGCGCGAACCGCGGCCTGAAAACCTCCGCCGGTAAGCTGACGGGCCAGCACCTGGGCCAGTTTTTCGCCGCCGGCCGGGTTGTAAGGACGTTCCCCGGCGTAAGTGATGATGGTGATCGGCAGGCCGTCGGGGTAGCCGGCGGCGGCGAGCAGCCGGCGGCTTTGCTGCGGGTTGAAGGGGGGTTGCCGGAGTTCCGCGGCGTGCCCCAGGATGCCCGGGGGGAGCGGCCCGTTGGCCGCTATTGCGTTGTCGTAAAACAGGTCTTTAACCAGCTGGGGCTGATTGATTGCCAGGCAGGCGGCCTGCCTGACCAGGGGGTTCTGAAAAGGTTTTTTATTCGTATAAAAACCCAGGTAGCTGACATCCGCGCCCGGGGTACGCAGGATTCGCACCCCTTTTTTTGCCAGGTAAGGGATTTCTTCCGGGGCAGCGTCGATGACATCGGCTTTGCCACCGGCAATCAACCTGCTCCTTTTGCCGGCGTCGCGTTCCGTCCGGAAAATAATTTGCCGGAGGGCCGGTTTTTTGCCCCAATAGGCCGGATTCGCCTTTAAAATGATTT